>CAMWPF010000087.1 GCA_947176045.1 uncultured Treponema sp.
TAAAGGAGAACATTCGGAACCGCAACATGGCGGCGGACGCGGACGCCGTCGTGCGCCTGTACGACCGGCGCACGGAGCTGGTGACGAGGCAGCAGCAGCTCCAGCAGAAGCGCAATGAGAACGCGCGCGCGATGAAGCAGAAGCTGGACGACGGGGAGCGCCGCCGCCTGATTGAGGCGGGCAAGGCGGTGAAGGAGGAGATCGCCGCCGTTGACAAGGAGCTTTCGGAAGTCGGCCCGGCGCTGGAAGCGGCCGCGCGCCAGATTCCGAACATGGCGCACCCGGACGCGCCGGTAGGAAGGCTTGATACGGAGAATCTGGAGGTGAAGAAGGTCGGCGAGCCGCGCGCCTTCGGCTTCAAGCCGAAGGATCATGTCGCGCTCGGCGAGGCGCTTGACCTGATCGACTTCGACCGCGGCACAAAGGTTTCCGGGCAGAAGTTCTACTATCTGAAGAACGAGGCGGTCTTCCTTGAGCAGGCGCTGATTATGTACGCCTTGAACACGCTGCGCAGGCACGGCTTCCAGCTGTTCATCACGCCGGACGTCGCGAAGGAGGAGGTGCTCAAGGGGATCGGCTTCAATCCGCGCGGCAACGAGTCGAACGTCTACGCCATCGAGGAGGAGGGAACGTGCCTCGTGGCGACGGCGGAAATCACGCTCGGCGGCTACCATTCCGGCGAAATTCTGGACAAGGCGGAGCTGCCGCTGCTGTACGGCGGGCTGTCCCACTGCTTCCGCCGCGAGGCGGGCGCCGCCGGACAGTTCAGCAAGGGGCTGTACCGCGTCCACCAGTTCGACAAGGTGGAGATGTTCGCCTATACGACGCCGGAGCAGTCCGATGAAATCCACGAAAAGCTGCGCCTCATCGAGGAGGAGATTTTCGAGGGGCTCGGCATTCCGTTCCATGTCGTGGACACCTGCACCGGCGATTTGGGCGCGCCGGCGTACCGGAAGTGGGATTTGGAGGCGTGGATGCCGGGGCGCAACGGCGGCGAGTACGGCGAGGTAACGTCCACGTCCAACTGCACGGACTATCAGGCGCGCCGCCTCAACATCAAGTACAAGGACGACGACGGGCGCAACAAGTACGTCCACACGCTCAACGGAACGGCGATCGCGGTCGGCCGGGCGATGCTCGCGCTTTTTGAGAACTATCAGAACGCCGACGGGTCGATTACGATTCCGCCGGTTCTGGTGCCGTACTGCGGATTCGACAAGATCGTTCCGAAGGGAAGCTGAGGCGGGGCGATGGGCAAACAGGATTATTCCCGGCAGACGTTCTACATTCTGCTGATCCTTCTGACGATTGTGTTCGGCGGAATCATGAAGGCGGCGCATTCCGTTTCGCTTCCAGTCATCGTCTCGGTTCTGCTTGCCTGCGTCTGCTATCCGATCGTCAGGCGGCTCAACCGGCAGCTGCGCGTGCCGTGGGCGGCGGGAACAATCCTCATGGCGCTGGTCTTCGTGACGGTCGTCACGCTGCTTTCCTCAATCATCGGAACGAGCCTGACGACGTTCTTGAACCAGTACTCAAAGTACGAGTCGCGCTTCCTTTCGATATACAAGGTGTTCGCGGATACGCTCAACCTTCCGTTTTACGACGACAAGAGCTTCTTCGAGAACATCTGGAGCCAGATGAAGGTGCGCGAAATCGTGCAGCAGGTCGCGCTGTCGTTTTCGGGGAACCTCATTTCGTTCGCCAAAAGCCTGGGCATGGTGCTGCTTCTGATGGTGTTCCTGCTCATCGAAATGCGGGACGGGCGGGAGAAGATCGACGCGGTGTTCCGGGGGAAGGTGCAGGGGCGCATCATGAAGATTACGAAGAAGATCATCACGGAGACGGTGCGCTTCATTTCGATCAAATTCTTCATCTCGCTTGCGACCGGCGTCCTCGTCTACGTGTTCCTGCGGATTGTGCGCGTTGATTTCGCCGTCATGTGGGGCTTCTTCGCGTTCGTGATGAATTTCATTCCGACGTTCGGCTCCATCTTCTCCGTGCTTCTGACGACGCTGTTCGCGCTGCTCCAGTTCTATCCGGCGCTGTTTCCGGCGGTGTTCGTGTTCGTGTCGCTGACGCTGGTGAACTTGATTTTCGGAAACATTCTGGAGCCGCGGATTGAAGGAACGAATTTGGGGCTGTCTCCGTTTGTGATCCTCGTGAGCCTCTTGTTCTGGGGCTGGATGTGGGGGTTTGCGGGAATGATACTCGCCGTGCCGGTCATGGTGGTGCTCAAAATCATCTGCGAGAACGTCTCGTTCCTGCACGGCATCGCAATCCTGCTGGGAAACCGTCCGCTCGAAACGCTGCGGGAGCTTTCGGCCGAGGAGCCTGACGGCGCGGCGGAGGCGCAGAAGCCGGAGGAACGCTGACGGCGCGCCGTTCGGACGTGCCGTGCATTGTCCGCCTGCCGGACGACGAGCAGGCGATTTTTTAGGAAGAGGAGTGAAGATGAAGGGAATCATTCTTGCCGGAGGTTCCGGCACGCGGCTGCATCCGATCACGCGGGCGGTCTCGAAGCAGATCCTGCCGCTGTACGACAAGCCGATGGTGTACTATCCGCTGTCCGTGCTGATGCTGGCGGGAATCCGCGAAGTGCTTGTCATTTCGACGCCGCGGGACGTCCCGCTGTTCAAGGAGCTGTTCGGCAGCGGCGGCTGGCTGGGAATGTCATTTTCGTACGCCGTGCAGGAGTCGCCGCGAGGGCTTGCGGACGCGTTCATCGTCGGCAGGGACTTCATCGGCGGCGACGACGTGGCGCTCGTGCTGGGCGACAACATCTTCTACGGGCAGCGCTTCACGCAGACCTTGCGGGACGCGGCGGAGAAGGTTCGGACGGCGCGCGGCGCGGTGATATTCGGATACTATGTGAAGGAGCCGTCCGCGTACGGCGTCGTGGAATTCGACGGTTCGGGCACAGTGCTTGGAATCGAAGAGAAGCCGGCGGCGCCCAAGTCGAACTACGCGGTGCCGGGGCTGTACTTTTATGACAACGGCGTCGTGGAGATTGCGCGGAACATCCGTCCAAGCGCGCGCGGCGAAATCGAAATTACGGCGGTCAACAACGCCTATCTTGAGCGCGGCGCGCTCAAGGTGGAGCTGCTCGGCCGCGGTATGGCGTGGCTTGACACGGGAACCTACGACGGGCTTTTGGAGGCGTCGAACTTCATCGCGACGATTGAAAAGCGGCAGGGAATGTACGTGGGCTGCATCGAGGAAATCGCCTATCGGAACGGCTGGATTTCGCAGGAGGAGCTGCTTTCGCTGGCGGCGTCATACAAGACGGACTACGGGCGGTATTTGGAGTACATCGCGCAGGCGCCGGCGCAGGGAGGCCGCTGATGCCGTTTTCATTTGAAAGATGCCCGGTGGACGGCCTGTATGAAATCGTTCCGAAGCGCTTCGGAGACGGACGCGGCTATTTTCTGGAATCGTACAGCGAGCGCGACTTCTTCGCCGCGGGGCTTTCGATGCGGTTCGTGCAGGACAACCAGTCAGGCTCCGTGAAGAACGTGCTGCGCGGCCTGCACTTCCAGACGCGCCATCCCCAGGGGAAGCTCGTGCGCGCGCTGGAGGGCAGGGTGTACGATGTGGCGGTTGACCTGCGCTGCGGCAGCCCGACGTTCGGAAGGCACCACGGCGTCATCTTGGACGCGGAGCGGCAGAACCAGTTCTATATTCCCGAAGGGTTCGCGCACGGATTCTGCGTCCTTTCGGAGCGCGCGGTGTTCGCGTACAAATGCACGGACTTCTACCATCCTGAGGACGAGGGCGGCGTTCCGTGGGACGATCCGGCGCTCGGAATCGACTGGGAGGCGGTGCTTCCGGGAATCACGAAGGACGTCATATTGAGCGAAAAGGACAGGAACCATCCGGCGTTCGACAGGAACGCGCGGTATTTCGACCGGAACGGAGTCTGGCTCGGCTGAGCCTGCGGGAAAACCGCGGCGCGGCCCTGGCTGGCAGTTGGAGGCACTGAAATCATGGAAAATCACGGAAGGAAACTGCATAACATCCTTGTAACCGGCGGCGCCGGCTTCATCGGATGCAACTTCATCCATTATCTTTTTGGGGAATCGGCGTCCGGGCTGGCGGCGTTCATGGATTCCGGGTTTGACGGCAGGATCGTGAACGTCGACTGCCTGACATACGCGGGGAACACGGCGTCGCTTTCCGCAATTGACGAAAAGTACGGCAGCGGCGTGTCAGACGAAACGGCGCGGCGCTACTTCTTCGAGCAGGCCGACATCTGCGACCGGCCGCAGGTTGAGCGGATCTTCCGCCAGTACGACATCGACACGGTGGTGCATTTTGCGGCGGAAAGCCACGTGGACCGTTCGATCCTCGGGCCGGAGGCGTTCGTGCGCACGAACGTCCTCGGAACGTTCACGCTGCTCGACTGCGCCCGCGAATTCTGGAGGAAGCCGGACGGCTCGATGCGCGGCGACGTGCTGTTCCACCACATTTCGACGGACGAAGTGTACGGCTCCCTCGGCGAGACGGGATATTTCACGGAGGAGACGCCCTACGACCCGCGCAGCCCGTATTCGGCGAGCAAGGCGTCCAGCGACCATCTGGCGGCGGCGTACTTCCACACCTACGGGCTGCCGGTAACCGTCTCGAACTGCACGAACAACTACGGGCCGTTCCAGTTCCCGGAAAAGCTGCTGCCGCTGATGATTATGAACATCCGCGACGGAAAGCCGCTGCCGGTGTACGGCGACGGAAGGAACGTCCGCGACTGGATTTACGTCGAAGACCACAACCGCGGCGTCTGGCAGATTGTGCGGCAGGCGGACGCGGGGACGAAGTGGAACCTCGGCGGCGAGAACGAATGGCAGAACATCCGGCTTCTGGAGGCGGTGATCGGCATCGCATCGGAGGAGCTGGGGCTGGACGCGGAGAAGGTGCGCGGGCAGATTTCGTTCGTGAAGGACCGCCAGGGGCACGACCGCCGGTACGCCATCGACTGCCGAAAAATCAAGGCGGCGCTCGGCTGGGAGCGCAGGATGACGTTCGAGCAGGGGCTGCGCTCCACCGTGCGGTGGTACTTGTTGAACCGCGCGTGGACGGACGGCATTTTGAGCGGCGAATACCGCAGCTGGATTGAGAAAAACTATTCGAAGCGGTGAACGGCCGCGTCAAAGGAGCATGAATATGGAAAAAATCATCAGCGGAAAGGTGCGGGAAGTGTACGACCTCGGCGACGGGCGGATGGTCATCGTAACGACCGACCGGATTTCCGCGTTCGACGTGATCCTGCCGACGGAAATTCCGGGCAAGGGGAAGGTGCTGAACGCGCTTTCCAACTTCTGGTTCGGCTATACGAAGGACATCGTGAAGAACCATCTGATTTCTTCAAATCCTGCCGATATGCCGGAGGAGTTCCGCGCGCCGGAATTCGAGGGGCGCACGATCCTCGTCAGGAAGCTCAAGATGCTTCCGTATGAAATCATCGTCCGCGGCTATATGTTCGGCAGCATGTGGGAGGCGTACCAAAAGGACGGCAGCTTCAGCGGCTGCACGTTCGGCAGGACGTACAGGCTTGCGGAAAAGCTTGACGCGCCGATCCTCACGCCGTCCACAAAGGCGCAGGAGGGGCACGACGTCAACGTCTCCAAGGAATACATGGCGGATGACATCGGCGCGGAGCTGGCGCGGAAGGTTGAGGATGCGGCCGTCAGCCTGTTCGAGACGTGCGCGGAGCACGCGCTGAAGAACGGAATCATCATCGCGGACACAAAGTTCGAGTTCGGACTGGACGCGGACGGCGGGCTTGTCCTTGCCGACGAAGTGCTGACGCCCGATTCGAGCCGCTTCTGGAGCCTCGCCGACTATGAGGCCGGAACGTCTCCGAAGAGCTACGACAAGCAGTTCGTGCGCGACTGGCTCAAGGCGAACGGACTTGCCGGCAGGCAGGACGTCGGCCCGCTTCCGGCGGACATCGTCGTGAAGACCGCGGAAATCTACCGCGAGTGCCAGCGGCGGATCTGCGGGGAGTGAGGAAGGCGCGCCGCGTTGATAAGCGGCGCGCTTCATTTTGAGCGGTTGCGGCAGGAATAGTCCGCCGTCTGACGGCAGGCTGCCGCCGCGCCGCGCGGATTCTGCCGCGGCCGTTTAAAGCAAAATCGCCGCCCGTGTCCGGCGGCGATGGACGGTGAGAGGATCGAACTCCCGACATTCTGGGTGTAAACCAGACGCTCGTACCAGCTGAGCTAACCGTCCGTACAATATATGAAAGCCATTATATGCCGTCCGGCCTTCTGTGTCAATAGGAGCCGTCCGGCCCGTTCCTTGTCAAAATACGTGCATCCTGCTATACTGCCTTGCATGAGCGGATTTTTGAACGGCGGCAAGATTGTCATCCGCGGCGCCCGCGAACACAACCTCAACAACATCGATGTCGAGCTTCCGCGGAACAAGCTCGTCGTCATCTCAGGGCTTTCCGGCTCGGGGAAAAGCTCCCTCGCCTTCGACACGCTTTTTGCGGAGGGGCAG
>CAMWPF010000088.1 GCA_947176045.1 uncultured Treponema sp.
TCGCTCATCCGTATAACCTCCGCCCGGTGCGGAACATTCCGCAAGACCGGGCATTCTTCTAGTATATTCGGAGAAGCAGAAAAAATCTATAGGAAAGGCGGGCGGGAAGCTGCGTCTGTTTTCTTTGCGCGCCCGTCCGTTCCGTGCTATACTTATGCCATGCTCAAAGGCATGTTCAGAAAAATCATCTCCTCAATCCTCGGTTTTTTCGGCATTATGACGTTCACGTCCTGCTACGGAATGCCTGCGAACGAAAGCTGGATTTCTTTGTCCGGCACGGTTACCGGAGACGACGACGGAAGTGCTTCTACGCCTGCCGTTCCTGTGGAAGGAATCCGGGTGTCGGTGCAGGATTCTGCGGGAAACGGGCTTGCATCCTCCTTGACGGACAAGGACGGCATGTATTATATGGAAATGGAAACGGAAGCAGATGTGATTCCGGCGTACCTCACATACATCTTTGAGGACATCGATGGCGAAGAGAACGGCTCGTACAAGAAGAAGACGGAGACGAAGGAATTCACGGAAAGCGGTTCCGGCAGCTTTAAAGTCGACGCCGAACTTGAGCGAGCCGATTCGGAAGGCTGAATATGCTCCTCGGAGGATTCCGCCGCCAGGTGTTCCGGCGGTACAGAAATTCCCAAATCAAGCATCACGCGCTCGGCTACCTGTTCTGGGAATGCACGCTGAAATGCAACATGAGCTGCCGCCACTGCGGAAGCGACTGCCTGAAGTCGTCCGGCATCTCGGATATGCCGCTTTCGGAATTTGTGCGCGTTTTGGACGACATCAAGGCGCGCGGCGTTTCCCGGCTTGCTGTCTGCATTACGGGCGGTGAGCCGCTCCTCCGGGACGACATCGAGCGGGCGGGAGCGGAGATTGTGTGACGCGGCTGGGCGTGGGGAATCGTTACGAACGGACTTGCGTTCACCGGGCGGCGGTTCCAAAGCCTTGTGGCGGCAGGAATGTCGAGCATGAGCTTCGACCTTGACGGACTGGAGGCGGAGCATTCCTTCCTGCGGCGGAATCTGGAGTCGTTTTCGCGAACCGTTGCCGGAATCCGCATCGCCGCAGACTTCATGAGGGGCAATCCCGGACGCTTTCTGTTCGACGTAATCACCTGCGTCCATCCGGGAAACCTTCAGTCGCTTCCAGAGCTGCGCGGATTTCTCATTGAGCTTGGCGTTCCGGCGTGGCGGATTTTCACGATTTATCCGCAGGGACGGGCGCGCGGCGAACGCCTTTCTTTGAGCGGCGCGGAATATGTTCGGCTTATGGAATTCATCGCGGAGACGCGCTCCTACCGCACGGCGGACGGCAGGAGCATCTGGCTGAACTATTCGTGCGAAGGCTGCCTCGGCGCGTGGGAGCTGAAAGTCCGCGACCATTTCTTCTTCTGCCGCTCGGGCGTTTCCGTCGCCTCCGTCATGTGCGACGGCTCTATCGGCGGCTGCCTGAGCGTCCGCGGCGCCGACTTCATTCAGGGGAACATCCGCCGCGACAGTTTTATGGACGTGTGGGAGAACCGCTTCCGCGATATACGCGACCGCGGCTGGGCGAAACGCGGCGCGTGCCGGAACTGCCGCCAGTGGAAGAACTGCATGGGAAACGGAATGCACCTCCACCCGGACAAAGAGTCCGGCGTCATGCACTGCAACTACTGGCTGCTGACGGAAGCCGCCGGCAGGAAGCGGGACGGGCGCGGGCGGAATTAGCGCGGAACCGACCGCCTTTTGTGGAGGGTAATGATTTTTGAGCTGTGCGCTTGCGCAATCCGCAGGTGGCGGGGAACTGTTCAAGTGCGTGTGAGTTGCGTTTTGGATTCATTTGAATGATTTAAAGATGAATTGAAAGATGTCTTTAAATCGTTTTGAATATTCAAATGCGGCTTGCTTCACGCTATGCAGGTACTTAGGGCGCAGCCCTAGGTACCTGCAAGAAAGGAGAGAGAAAATCCACGCTTCCAAAGGTAGATGAAATTTCTCATGATGCAAGCTTGAAAGCTCGCGCCTTTTTTCAAAAAATTTCTTCCTGTATCTTATCTTGAATTTTCGTTGCGCACAGCGAAAGTTCTTTTTGAATGATTTCATTTATTTTATTGATTTTTGATTCGTCGAACGGTGCGCTTCCTTCCGTAAAAAAAAGCGACATCGGCATCACTTGCAGCTCCGTGATGATTTTCTCAAGCAATTTATAGCTGACGAATTTCACGCCGGTTTCTATCACGCTCAAATGGTTCGGCGTTATACCGAGGCGTTCCGAAAGCTGTTCCTGCGAAAGCCAGCGTGTCTTCATGTATTTTTTGATATTGCCCCCGAAAATTTTCCGTATATTTATTTCTTCCATAATTCGAATAATTTTCCAAACTATTCTGGCTATATACATAATCTAAAAGAATTAGATTGTGTAAAAATACTTCTTTATGCTTGATTATTTTCTCTGAAAGATTTATAACTTGTAGAAATCACTCAAAAAGAATGAAAAGTTGTTGCTTTTGTCATCGGATGTGATGTTGGGTGGAAGCGCAATTTTAACTTCGAGTTTCGAAGAGGCGGTTTACGCCGGCATAAATTTAATTTGAGGAAAAAATGAAAAAAATAATTTTTATTGCATTTTTTTTACTGTCTCTTTTGAGTGCAGGGTTTGCGAAGAAAATCAAGCGCGTGAATTTGGAAGATGCGACGGTCAGAACGGCTTTTTGGACTCCGCAAGATATGCAGATAGCGGCAGATACTCTTGTGCGGCTTTGCCTTGAAGATGAATTTGTTGACATCGCAATTGAGAAATATCAGAACGAAAGCGGGGGATTAAGACCTGCTGCCCAAATCGGAAAGATTCAAAACAAGAGCAGCGAAAGCATTAAAACTTCGCAAATGGCAAATGCACTGCGAAGTTCGATTCGTTCAAGCGGAGTTCTGGATTTTGTGGTCAGCACAAGCGGGAGCGAGGGCGCGGCTTTGCGAGAAGGTCGCCTTGAACAGACGGACGCATTCAGCGAAGTAAGCGAGGAAACAAAACTCAAGCAGATGAGTGTGCGCGGTGCTGCCTTCGAGTTTAATGGCAGTATAGATTCTGCCGTTGCATTGGATAAGCGCGGCAGGCACGGAATGCGTACATACTACGTTTATCTTGCTATGCATGATCGATCGACCAATGAAATAATTTGGGACTATCAATACGAAACGACTATAGAATTCTAACTTTAGTCGGACGAATTGCATCGTAATTCTTGGTTTGTTTACGAATTTTGCTTTGCGAAATTTAATAGGTTTCCGATGTTCTCGGAAATGTATATTTTATTCATATTTTTTACAGGAGAAAATGATGAAAAAGAATGTGGTTTTTACTGTAGCGGTTCTAACGGCTGCGACGATTTTTGCGCAAGAAAAAAAAGCTGTGATTGGAATGGCCGAACTCACAACCACTCTTTCAGAAGCGACGGTTGAAGGATACTGGGGAGAGTATTGGGGAAATCTGGATGCAAGAGATGCATCCGGCTATACGCATATGAAAATGGGTTCTAATACAGAGTTAGTATGTCCTGCCGTAGTTCCGGCAACTCTTGCACAGGTTAAGATGACGCTTCAAAATATGCTTTTTGACTATTTTGAAGATTCCAATCTTTTTGAGGAAGTTATTGAATGCAATGCAAGTGGCAATGATGCAGAGAATATTAGTTATCTTGTACGGCCTTCTTTAGATATGCTTTGTTTGGAGCGAGGGGTGTTTCCATCTGGCTCATTTATGACAGTGGATGATCATGCTGTACTTTGCGTTACCGTTAATTTAAAACATATTGAAACTAATACAGAATATGTTCCTATGGCTTTCTATATTGGTGGATGGAGTAACATTTCTGATGGTAACGTCCGTGAAAATCTGAAACAGGTAAAGGCAAGAGGCGCTTATACTATAGATACGCATTACATTCGCAATATGGACTTGATTTACCCTGAAGGATTTAAGCCTTCTAGCGGATTATTAGGGTCGGTAATAAAAGCCGCCGTTACCAAGGAGAAGCCGAAGGATGATTTCCTGTATGAGAAAAATACAGATGGTTTGAAGAGGCTTGTAAAAGATATTATCATCTATGTTTATCATATAATCACTCCGCCCACTGTGCAGTCTGTAGATGAAAACGGTATCATCACCCTCTCTGCGCTCGGCAGAAATAAAAAAGATGCGCTTAAAGTTATGAATGGGTCAACGCTTGCTGCTGAAATTTATGTATATGATGTTGATGATAGAATCGCTTATGCGATGGTTGATCCTGTTGACCCCGAATTTGCAGGTGCTGAAATTAAGGAAGGCTTTTATGTAGAACCGACGGATAAAGAATTGCAAGTTGTGAATAATGCGATAAAAAATATCAACAAGCAGGTTAAGGCTATAAAGAAAGCTCAAAAAGCCAATGCCAAGGCAAAAAAATAGGGTGCGAAAAATGAATTGTAAGAAAAGAATTATTGCGCTTTTTGCTTTTTCTGTTTTCGCCTTGGGATTGCCTGTCGCTGCGAAACAGCCGGGCGGTTCCCAAGCTGCAAAAATGACTAAGGCGGAAAAAGCTGCTGCGAAAGCAGAGGCAAAGCTCAAGGAACAGAAGCGCAAGGCTATTGCTCTTAGATATCCGTATGATCAAGAGAAGTATAAAAAAGCTGTTCTTTCTGGTGATTATAAGACGGCGCGCTTTATGCTTGAAGGGCTTGCTTCTTTAGACTATGCGCAATTGATAGACTTGGGAATGCTGCAGTATTATGCCGGTGATTTTTCCGATGCCGCTGTATCATTGGAAGCCGCTACAAACGCAATTGGCGAAGACTTTGTAAAAAGGCTTAAACAGGACGGCTCTAAAAAAGTTTCATTTGGTGCTGAATTTGTGAACGACAATTACACCGCCTATCACGGAAGCATTTATGAATTTTTACTTGTGGACGCTTTCAATGCGCTGAATTTTTATCGGGAAGCTTTCAAAAAAAGTTTTCAATATAGCGATGATGAGGATGATTTGCTTGAGCGCGCATACAATCATATCGTTCGGGTTTATGAAAGGCGCAATCAGTATGGACAAATGTTTGACTTTTTGCTGAGCGAAGGACAGGATAATGGCAAGAATGGCAGCGGATTTCTGAATAAAGTCGGGGTTTATGGCAGTGTTCTTGGTGCTGCAGGATATTCCTATTATTCCAACGTGGATTCAATTGACAGTACTCTGAGAGACGCAGGTTTGACTGCAAGGAATCTAAGGCATATTATGCCGGCCGAAGCAAAAAAAGAAGACATCTATCGAGCCTCGGCTTTGGCGGATTGGCTGCAAATCGTGCTTGCAAGACAATACAATGCGACTATGGACGATGACCATGAGCCTATCATCGCTGAATTGAAAACGCTTGCACCCCAAGTGAATATGGATTTCTATAACTTGTACAATTCTTCCAAAGGAAGAATTGAAGTTTTGGCTCTAGTCGGCTTGATTGCGCAAAAAGCTGAGCATTTTGAGGTAATTCCAACAAACATCACTATCGGCGGAGAAACGGTGCCTGCAAAATTTTCGTGGCCGGAATATCGGGAAGAATTTGCAAATATAAGAGTGCCGCCAAGCGTCAGAATTGTTTTAAACAATGGTATGTCAAAAGAAGCGGTGCTGCTTGAGGATTTCGATTTGGCTGTAAAATCTGATATTGCATTGAACGCCCGAAAAGATGCGGCAAGGCATATTATTCGGGCAGGTCAAAGTTTGAATTCGGCACGCTCTGCTGATGTTCGCAATCAAAAGGCGATGAAAGAAGGTAAGGGAAAACTTGTTACGGTTGATTCTATTTATGAGGGAGTTTTCCTGAAGCAAAAATCTGATCTTCGTCAGGCAATAGCCTTGCCCAGCAAGGCGTATTGTGCGGGATTTGATGTTGAGCCGGGTACATATTCAGTTACAATTGATTATGGAAATGGAACAGGCGAAACCATAGAAAACATTGTCGTTACGAATGGAAGGCCTACTTTAGTGGAAAGTATATGCAACTAAGAATTGAATATTTTATTTGCGTACTTTCTAAAAATAAGTGTGCCGCATTTTTCTTGTCTATTTTTCTTTGTGCTTTTTCCGCAGCGGCGCTCGGAATGCCTGTTTGGGTAATAGCTCCTTGCGAGGCTTACCCAAGCGAAAAATATTTCGCACAATGTGGAAGCGGAACGAGCGCGAAAAAAGCCGAGCTTGATGCTGTGGAGAAACTTGCGGCGATATTTAATACGTCGATATCATCGAAATCAGTTTTATCAAGCAGAATGAAGCAGGCGCAAAAAGAAGGTGAGGTATCTACGACGGAAATTTCTAGCTTTTCGCAGGATATAATACAAAACGTTT
>CAMWPF010000089.1 GCA_947176045.1 uncultured Treponema sp.
GGCCGAGCCGGAAAAGCGCGCCGCGGCTTCAAAGCCTCCTGCGGAGAAAAAGGACGGTGAGAAATCCGCTTCCGGACAGCATGCGGTTCAGCAAGGCTCCGTCCTTCGCGTCGATTCCCGCCGCATCGACTACCTTTTGAACCTTGTGAGCGAGACCGTCATTGCGAAGGCGGCGTTCAACCAGATGGCGCTGATGCTTTCCGGGGAGCTTACCCGGTTCCAGGCAACGAAGGCCGCGCTCAAAACTTCCATCCACGGTCTTTTCGAGCAGCTGCCCCATTATTTGGAGGAGCTGCAGGCCGGAGGGTCGATCAAGGACATCCGCGCCGCGATAATGCAGGAATACGGCGGATTGGATACGTGCTTTGAAGCTGACGACGCCGAATTGAAGTCGATTACGACGAAGCTGCGTTCTGCGACGCAGAATCTCGGGCAGATTGCGAGCGAGCTTCAGGAGGGCGTCATGAAAATCCGCATGGTGCCTATCAACCAGATTTTCAGCCGCTTTCCCCGCGTCGTCCGAGACTTGCAGCGCGACTTGAACAAGAAGGTGGATCTTGTCATAGAAGGCGAAGACACTGAACTGGACAAGTCTGTCGTGGAGGACTTGCTGGATCCAATCATGCACTGTGTGCGCAATTCGGTGGATCACGGCATTGAATCGCCGGAGGAGCGGCAGAAGGCCGGAAAGTCCGATACGGGGCGAGTCCTTTTGCGGGCGTCCAACGAAGGAAACTTGATTGTCATCGATATTGCTGATGACGGCGCCGGAATAGATGTGGAGAAAGTGCGCCAAAAGGCGATCGACAAGGAATTGATTCATCCTGACAAGGCGCTGACTGATCAGGAGTCGTTCCAGCTGATATTCCATCCTGGATTTTCGACATCGGATAAAATCACGAGTGTTTCCGGCCGTGGCGTCGGACTGGATGTTGTCAAGACAATGATTGACAAGCTGAACGGAACGGTTACCGTTTCCTCAGAGAAGGGCAAGGGAACGACGTTCAGCATCCGTCTGCCGCTGACGCTTGCAATCATCCGGGGTCTGCTTGTCCGCGTCGGCAAGGAAATGTATTCCATTCCGATTGCATCGGTCATTGAGAGCCAGAGGATTTTGTATACGGACATCAAGACGATTGACAATTACGAAGTCCTCAATGTCCGAAATGAAGTTGTGAGCGTGCTCCGCCTTTCCCGTTTGTTCCATATCCGGGAAAAGCAGCATGACGAATATTGCAATATTGTTATTGTTGGTTCCAACGATAGGAAGGTCGGCATCATGGTGGACTCCCTTGTCGGGGAGGAGGACGTTGTCATCAAGCCGTTGCGCGACCAGTTCACCAATTCTCCTGGAATTGCAGGCGCTTCGATTCTTGGAGACGGCTCGGTTTCCCTGATTATTGATGTCAGCCAGCTGCTGGAACTGAACCACAAGCAGGATATGGAAGCGCAGCACGTGTTGGAGCGGCAGGCGCTTCAGTGAGGACGTTATGACAATTGAATCTATACTTGTTTCTGAAGAAGAACCGAACGCGGCGGCGGTTGCTGTCGCTGAAAGCACTGGTCAGGACGAATCCCGCAAGCAGCAGGTTACGATTGACTTCAAGATGGTTACATTTTCTCTTTCCGGCAAGGATTATGCGATCGACATCATGCATGTCAAGGAAATTGCAAAGGCGAACCATTTCACATATGTGCCGAACACGCTGCCGTTTGTCATCGGGGTGTACAATCTGCGCGGTGAAATCATTCCGATTTTGGATATGCGCATCTTCTTCAATATTGATGTGCCGGAACGTGATGATTCGGCGCTTGAAAACCTGCTCATATTGACAGTGGAAGAACAGACGTTCGGAATCATTGTGGATAAAATTGACAAGGTTGTAGGCGTGCAGAAGAGTTCGATCCGTCCGCCCCATCCGTTGTTCGGCGATATCAATGTTAAATATATTTCCGGCGTTGTGGAGAGCAACAAGCATCTGTACATCCTGCTGGACATCCTGCGGATTTTTACAAAGGGTATGGCCGAGGAGAGCGTTCAGCATCGAGAGGCGAAGCTTGCCGCTTCCAGAAAGCTGCAGGGCGGCGGCGGGAAGCAGCAGTCGCCCGCCGTTGCGGAGAAAAAGGACGCGGCTCCGCAAAAGGAGGAGGCTCCTGTTCCGGAGGCGCCGGCAGTTGACGAGCAGAATTTGAAATTCGTTGCGGAAAGCTTGAAGAGCTACAAGAAATTTGAAGTTTCTCCCGCAAATCGGAATTGGATTCTCAGCCGCCTTGCAGAATGGAAGCGCCAGAAGAAGACGGAGAGCGTCCTGCTTCAAAATGAGATAGATGCGGCGGCATTCCTGCAGCCGTTCTGGTCTACGGCGACGGACGGCTGGTGGAGCCGCGAATTTGCGGAGGCGATTGAAAAGCTTCTGCCTGAGAATTCCGCAAAGCAGATATGCGTATGGAATCCGGGATGCGGCAAAGGATATGAAACATACTGCCTGGCGTGCGTGCTTGCGAAGAAATATCCTACGTCCAAGATACGGGTCTATGCGCAGGATGTTGATTTGCTCAGCATTTCCAATGCGCCGATGCTGGCTGTTCCAGCCTCAGAAGCGAAGGGCTGGCTTGCGCCGTATCTTTCGGAGACGGCTTCTGGAAGTACGACGTTTTCGCAGCGCATAAAGGAGAGCATCATGTTCGAATACCATGACTGCCTGCACACAAATGCGCTTCCGATGACTGATATTATTTTTGCCCGTGATTTGCTTTCGCAGTTCAATTCTGACGCGGTCAGGCAAATTGTTGCCGATTTTGATGAAAAGTTGAAGGGAAACGGCATCCTTGTCATCGGTGAACATGAGGAAATTCCAGAATCTTCGGATTTTATGGAGTATACAGTTGGTACGCTGACGGCGTATAAAAAACAATAGCAAGGGGATTTGAATGAGAGTAGAGTATATTAATCCGTTTGTAGAAACTTCCTACCGTGTTTTGAAGGAAGTGCTCGGCGGAGCTGATGTGAAGCGTGGCAACCTGTATTTGAAATCCACGGCAATGCCTGTCATGGGCGTCGCTGCGCTTGTAGGTTTGGCAGGAGATGTCGAAGGACGCGTCCTGTTTGATATGTCGTTCGAGACAGCGCTGAATGTAGCTTCCAGAATGAACGGGGAAAAGCTGGAAGCTTTTGACGAGCTTGCAAAGGCAACCATCAGCGAGCTTGCCAATTTGATTACGGCGCAGGCTGTAACCAAACTCCATGAATTGAATTTCAAGTTCGATTTGACACCGCCGGCGCTGTTTGCCGGACAGAAAATGGAAATTTCCGCGTTGAGTGGAGGTTCTGGAAATGTAGAGGCGCTGATTGTTCCGCTCATCACGGAGTGCGGAAAAATCGAAGTCAATGTTGCAATTCGTGAGCACGCATAATTTAGGAGACAGGAATGAAGACAAAACAGGATTTTCCATCAATCAATGAGCGTCCGCCTGAGGGCGTGAAAGCAGACGGCACTACTTTCAGAGTCATGATTGTAGATGATTCGATGTTTGTTGCAAAGCAGCTCGGTCAAATTCTTACAAGCGAGGGGTTTGAAGTGGTTGCAACCGCGGCTGACGGAAAAGAGGGCGTGGACAAATACAAGGAGCTTGCGCCGAATATCGATCTTGTAACCATGGATATTACAATGCCGAAGATGGACGGCATTACGGCGTTGGAGCAGATTATGACGTTTGACAAAAATGCCCGGGTTGTCATGGTCAGCGCGCTTGGAAAAGAGGAGCTTGTAAAGAAATCCCTGCTGCTTGGTGCGAAGAATTATATCATCAAGCCGTTGGATCGGAAGAAGGTTCTGGAACGCATTGTCGCGTGCTTGAAATAGCGGCATCTGTCTGGTTCATGGCTGCATTCCTGTGCGGCGCCGTGAACCTGCGGTATGCTGCATTTTTGAAAATGAAAATGGAACGGCTGCGGAATGCTTGCAGAATTTCCGCGGCCGTTTATTTTTTGAGACGGTGTTCGATGAGCTTGTAGCCAGTTCCAGTTTTGATGATGTACAGCGGACATTTGTCAATGCTCCGAATGACAGTGCGGATTTTTGAAACGGCGCAGCGGACGGTCGCCTGTTTCGGACGTTTTTCGCCTTTCTGGATTTTCTGCACTAGCTGCTCAAAAGGGACGACGCTTCCGCTGTTCTGGACAAGCTCCTCAAAAACAAGGCAGGCGCTTGCCGTGAGCCGGGTTGCGACTTCATTTTTGAAGCATTCCGCATCATAGTCAGGGGCTGATTTCTGCGGCGTCTGTTCCTGCTGCCCTCCGCTGCTGATGCGGGAAATGTGTTCATATATCCGGTTGTTCTTTTCGTAGAAGTTGATGGCTTTTGCCAGCAATGTCAGGACGTGTTCATAATCCGCGAATTTGACTTCATAGTAGATGAGGCTGAGAATTTCACGCCAGTAGGAAACTTCAAAATCCTTGCGGATGTTCGGATCATTGAACATGATCAGCGGAATGGTGCACTGCGTCTGGTTCATGTAGTTGTAGACGTTGAAGATGATGTGGTTGAACGCCGTGTAGTCGAAGAGGAGCAGGTCCGGCCGTGATTCGGGAAGCTCTATGTCGTCGAAAAGCTTGGTTTGGTCTTCATATATCCTGCATTTTTGGCCGTGCCGTTCCAAAAACGAGGAGATGATTTGGCACTCTTCTGCATTTTCAGGGCGGGTCAGGAAGCTAAGCTGCATATCAACTCCAAACGATGGAGCGACTCCGTCCGTTAATAAGGAACAGAGCGGCGCCTCATTCGTAGGAGACAGTATACCACATAAACTTGAAAAATGCGTGGGAAAATTGTCGAAAAATGAAATGGACTGCGCTTCAAACCTCTTGTCAGACGGCGCGATTTTGCCGACAATAAAGACAATGTATTGCCGCGGAAATTGACTCTGCGCTTTTTACAGGAGATGAAACGTGTTTGGGAAAATAAAAACAATCTGTCTGCTTGCCGTGCTGCTTTCAGCGTCCAATCTGTCTGCGGGAAGCGTCTTCAGCGGTTTTGCAGGAGCCAAGATCGGCTTCTCCTCCGACAAGGAGGCTGACGGCTTCGATCCGGACTTGATGGTCCAGTCGTTCTTCTCCGGGCAGTTCAGCTTTTCGGAAAACATCATCGCGCATACGGAATTCTCACTGCGGACGTCCGATTTGATTGCGAACTCCATCTTCAAGAAGACGCCCGCGGAATTTCAACTGGACGAAGTTTCATTGATTTTCAGGAAGCAGTTTTCGGGCGTGACCAACTATTTCAGCATATTCTTGGGAACGTACGAGCCGATCGGTTCCGACATATTCCTGCGGCGGCAGTTTGGAATACAGCCGATCGCCTCCCGCATTACGGAAAGCTGGCTCGGACTTGCCGGTTCGGTGATTTATCCGCTGTTCGGCGTCGGCGGCGCGGATGTGGTTCGCTTCAGCGCGCAGCCGATTGCGGTCGGTTTGTACGCCTATGTGAACCATGAGCTGGACGATTCCTATGTCCTCAATGCGGACGGGCGGTTCGCGTGCGCCTACCGCCTTTTCGCGTTCGATTTTTCCGCCGGTGTGGGAACGCCGCTCCGTTCAAGCGCGGCGGAGGATGCGTTCGTCGTCATCGACAAGATTTACTGGCGGGCGGGTATGAATATGCTTATCGGAAACCATTATACGACGTCCGTGTTCCTGCAGGCGGGCGTTTCGGACGTTCCGTTTGCAAAGCGCGGCGAATCGTTTGAAATCGATGAGGAGCGGATGTACCTTCTGCTGGAACCGCGCATTCTGGCGGAGAAATTCCAGCTGCACATTTCATTTTTCAGCCTGCCGCAGGATACGGTGGACGAACTGATTTTCGTCGAAGATACACTCGGCGTGAATCTGAACGTCTTCACCGACAATTTGTATATAGGAAGCAGGATGTTCCTGTTCGGCGTGAACGCAGGTCTTTCGTTTCCAGAAAAGCACTTCATGGACTTCAGGAAGCCGAAGGAGCTGTTCGACGAGTATACGGTGCTTGCCGCGCCATATTTCGGTTCGCAGATTGGAAACGGACAGTTCCGGGTGATGCTTCAGGCGCGCATTTCGGATTTCATCGTCGGACATCCGGCGTCGGCGTTCTCGCTGAACGTCGGATACAAGTCGCAGTTCTAGCACCGTGCGCTGGAACTGCCGGAACGTCAGGAAGCCCGGACGCTGCCGTCCGGGCGTTTTTTTTTTGACTGGCTGCCGCGATCCGGCGGGGTCAGAATTGCAGGGCTGCGAGCCGGCGGCAGGCTTCCTCGACGTCGGCATGATGTCCGAATGAGCTGAAGCGGACGAAGCTTTCC
>CAMWPF010000090.1 GCA_947176045.1 uncultured Treponema sp.
GGATGAGGAAGCGCCCCGGCGCGGCTTTGACGGCGGCGCATATTTCGTCCAGGAACGGCGCAATCGGCAGGGAGGATGTTTTTTTTCGGAAGGATGCGGGCGGCGTCAGTTCAGTCATCGTGTGTTCCGTATTGTTTGCCGGGCGGCGGCGTTGGTTGTATTATAGCGGGAAATTTTCGAAAGGCAATACGGAGGCATTTTGTTGCGGAAGCCGGCCGTTAACATAATATAATTGTGTCCACGGTTGTTGTTCCGGTGATTCCGCAATGAGATAATGAGTTTTATTTTTACTGGAATTGTATGCTGAATGTATGAAACGTCCTCTGCGTGAAATCGGAGCTGAAAACATCAAATATTTCAGGACAAAAAAGGGGCTGACCCAGCTGGAGCTTGCGACAGAACTCGGAAAAAGTGCGAACTACATCAACGGAATCGAAAACGGCGTCAGCTTTCCGTCGATCGACATGATGGAAAAGATTGCGGAGGCGCTTTCCATCGAGCCGCACGAGCTTCTCATGGAGCGCGGCTGTCCGCAGAATGTATTCCAGTTCAACGCAGATGCGTTCAGCAACGAAATCGCAGAGTCGCTGTACGAACGGCTGAAGAAGGACATTGCGCTGGAAGTTCGGGACGTCATTACAAAACGCCAGAAAAAGTGAAACGAGAGGATTGTTTTTTTCAGCGCGTTTAGTTAAAATAAAAAATCTATTTTTATTGGGAATTACGAATATGGAAAGTCTTGACGGGTTGAAACAGGAAATCAAAGAAGTTATCATTTCTACATTGCAGCTTGAGGACGTGAAGCCTGAGAACATCGTGGATTCTGAACCGCTGTTCGGAGCCGGACTGGGATTGGATTCCATTGACGCGTTGGAACTGGGCGTCGGTCTGAAGAAGAAATTCGGAGTGAAGTTTTCTTCGGAGAGCGCAGACAATAAAAAGCATTTTGCATCGGTAGATGCGTTGGCTGAATATATTTATCAAGCGAGGAATAAAAATGTCTAAAGATGAAATTTTTGAGAAGTTGAAGGGAATCCTTGCGTCCGAATTTGAAATCGACGAAGCGTCGGTTACGCCGGATGCGCTGCTTGGGGACGACTTGGATTTGGATTCCATCGATTCCATCGATCTGATTCAGAAGATGAAGGAATTCATGCCTGCCGGCACAAAGTTCGATCCGGCGATTTTCAAAACGGTAAAAACTGTTCAGGATGTGGTTGACGTGCTTGTTCCTTACATGGGATAGATGAAGCGATTCCTGAAAGTTCTTTTCTATGTCGTTGCGGCGCTGTATCCGGCGCTTGTATTCACGCTTCTGGTTCTGCTGAAGCTGAATGTCCGGATTTTGTCGCTGTGCGTCATAGTCCTTGCCGGCGCGTTTTTTATCAGCGCGACCGGCGGCAGAAATTCCGGCGGTGAAAAACGGAAGTCGGCGCTTGACTGGCGGCCTATGGTCAGTTCGGCGCTGTTTCTGGCTGCTGGAATTTTTTGTTTTTTAACGGACAACGCCGTCTTCCTCAAGCTGTATTCTGTCGTCATCAGTCTGACGCTGCTTTTCCTGTTCGGCTCGACGCTGCTTTTTCCGCCGAACATATGCTTCCGGTTCGCCGTGATGATGGACAAGTCGATTTCCGGCTCGTCGTTTGAAGGCAAGGTTCTGCGGTACACGAAGAAGGTTACGGCCGTCTGGTGCGCGTTCTTCGTCATCAACGGCAGCATTGCGGCATATACGGCGCTGCATGACTTTGGTTCCGAGGAATTGAACAATGCGGTCTGGTCTGTCTACAACGGCGGAATTTCCTATGTGCTGATGGGTCTGCTGTTTGCGGTTGAATTCGTTGTCCGTAGGCGGGTGGATAAAAAAATGATGAAATGCTTTTCCTTCACGAAATTCAAGGCGGATTCCCGCCGGGATGATTTCGTCCTGTGCTATGAAAATGTCTGGTCGGACAAGGCGTACAAGACGTGGAAGGACTTTCTGACGGACACGGCGAAGCTCCGCGCGTATATTTCGGCTGCGCCCGAGAAAGACTGGATCCTTCATTGCGAGGATTATTGGTACTTTCTGGCGGCGTTCGTCGCGCTCTTGCAGTGCCGCCGCCGGATTCTGCTGACGCAGAACATTTCGGCGGCGTTCATTTCGGAAATCAAGGCGGACGGCGCTGCATTCCTGACGGATCAAGCCGGCATTGACGGCGCGGCGGATGTCGCCGCGGTTCTGGCGGCTGCGCCGGTTCCGTCCGAGGCGGAGCTGCGCGCCGTGCCGGAAATCGACGCCGACAGCACGCAGATTCTCATGTACACGTCGGGCAGCACGGGCAGGCCGAAGGCGGTCTTGCAGCGCATGACGGAATTCGAGGCGGACAACGCGTTCGTCATCTCGCAGTGGGAGGCGGAATTCGCCGGCCGCAAGCTGGTGACGACGGTCAGCCAGCACCATATCTACGGATTCCTGTTCGGAATGTCGCTGCCGTTCACGCTCGGCGTGCCGTTCCGCCGCACGCGGATTACATATCCTGAAGAATTCGAGCGGCTTTCGGACGAAAGCTATGTGATTGTCGCGACGCCCGCATTCTTGAAGCGGACGGTGGAAATCGAGGAGCGGCTGCCGCTCCGCAATCCGTGGATTTTTACGAGCGGCGGCGCGTGCTCGCCGGAGCTTGCGGCGAAGACGGAGGCCGTGTTCGGATTCTGCCCGCTGGAAGTGTACGGAAGCACTGAGACGAGCGGCATCGCGTACCGCCAGCAGTCCGTGGACGGATTGAAGTACACGCCGTTCGCCAATGCGAAGGTCTGGCTCGGCGACGACGGCTGCCTGCGGATTATTTCGCCGTACATCAAGGATCCCGAAGGATTTGCGACCGCCGACCTTGCGGAGCTGCTGCCGGACGGCAGGTTCCTGCTCAAGGGGCGGTCGGATTCCATCGTCAAAATTGAAGAGAAGCGCATTTCCATGACGGAAGTGGAGAACCGGCTTCTGGAATCCGGGCTTGTGGCGGACGTGAAGGTCGTCGCGCTTTCCAACGACGTCCGGCAGTATCTGGCGGCGGCGGTCGTCCTCAACGGCGCGGGACGCGCGCAGTTCGCCGGGCAGGAAAAGTACCGGATAAACCGCTGGTTCCATGACTTCCTGCTGCAATGGTTTGAGAACGTCGTTGTTCCGAAGCGCTGGCGCTATCTTGACGCGCTGCCGGCGGACGCGCAGGGGAAGAAGCACAGGCTGGAAATAGAGGCGCTGTTTTCCGCGCCGGAAAATGCGTGAGCGCGCGTTCGGAAAGCTGCCTGCTGATTGTTATAGACGCCGTTTTATAATATGATGGAACGGCAGCGCAGTTGAGAGGAATGAAGATGAATTGTCATGATATTGAAAACGAAAAGATTGTCGGGCAGGCGGATGGAAGTTTGTCCTTGGAATTCGTGATTCCGGGGACGAGCGATTTTTTTGACGGGCATTTTCCGGAGTACAAGCTGCTTCCAGCTGTCGCCCAGTTTGAAATCATCACGCGGTTTTCCAGAAAATATTTTGGAACGCAGCGCTATGTTCCGAACATCCGGCGCATCAAGTTTTCCGCGCCGATCCGCCCGGACACAAAGATCAAGCTCGATTTGTCCCACAATGCGGAAAAAAAGTCGGTTTCCTTTACGATGGCGGACGCGGACAAGGTCGGGAAAGTGTATTCTTCGGGTTCTTTCAGCGTGCTTGCGGAATAAGCCGCGCGTGTCCGGGTGTCCTTCATGAAATATGGCTTTGTCGTTCCCGTCTACAATCATGGCTCCACGCTGGAATCAGTCGTCGCGCAGCTTGCCGCGTACGGCCTTCCGATTATCGTCGTTGATGACGGAAACGATGAGCGGAACAAGGAATGCATCCGCGCGGTCGCGGAACGCCATCCGTCCGTCGATGTCGTTTTTCGGAAGAAGAACGGCGGCAAGGGCAGGGCGATGAGCGACGGCGTCCGCCGCGCGCATGAATTGGGGCTGACGCATGTCTTTCAGATTGATTCGGACGGACAGCATGACGCCGGACGGATCGGATTCTTTTTGGAAAAGTCGGCGGAGCATCCTGACGCGGTAATCTGCGGATTTCCGGAATATGACGGCAGCGCGCCGCTGGGGCGCGTGAACGGCAGGAAGGTTGCGAACGCGTGGGTTCACATCGTGACGCTTTCACGGGAAGTTGTGGACGCGATGATCGGATTCCGCATCTATCCGGTGGCGCCGTACTGCGCGCTGCTCCAGCGCCGCGCGGTTTTGGATCCGCGGATGGGATACGACATCGACATTCTGGTGCATTTGGTGTGGCTCGGCGTCCGGGTGCGTTCGTATTCTGTGCGGGTTTTTTATCCTGCGGACGGAATTTCCAACTTCAAGATTGTCCGGGACAACCTGCGCATTGCCGGAACGTACGCGCGGCTGTGTTTGGGAATGCTTGTGCGGCTGCCGTTCCTGCTTGTGCGGAAGGCGCGGAGAAAGGACGATGGAAGAAGCTGAGGAGCTGCTGCACTGGTCGGACCAACAGGAAGTCGTCTCGTCGAACAGCCCGATTCTGTTTTTGTTCCGGCTGCTGGTCGTCCTTCCTGCGTGGCTCGTGTCGTTCTTCGTGCTTCCGGTCGGCTTCTTCTATATGGTTTCGTCGCGCCCCGCGCGCAACGAGGCGCGCCTGTACCAGAAGCAGCTGCGCGCCTATTTCGGAAGGGGCGTTCCGAAGCGTATCAGTCCGTTCCTGCAAGTCTTGTCGTTCTCACTCTGCATCGTCGAAAAAATCGAGGGCTGGATGGGCAAGGTTCCGTTCGACAAGATCATCAAGCACGACGACGATGTGGGCGCGCTGATTTCGCAGCTTGAGGCGGGGCGCGGCGCGGTCGTCATCGGCTCGCATCTGGGCAACATCGAGCTTTTGCGCAGCCTCTCCAGCTATGACGAGACGGGCGTCGGGCGCAATGTGCCGGTTACGGCGATTTTTGAAATGAAGTCCACGGAGCAGTTCAACAAGACGCTGTGCGCCATCAACCCGAAGGCGGGATTCAACGTCATCGATCCGGGCGACATCGGAATTGAAACAATCAGTGTGCTTCAGGAGCAGGTGGAGCGCGGCGGACTGGTCGTCTTCGCTGCGGACAGGACGAGCGCCCGCGCCCGGCAGCGCTGCATCCGCGAGGAATTTTTGGGAAGGCTGGCGGATTTTCCGTACGGCGTGTTCCTGCTCGCCGCGCTTTTGAACGCGCCGACATACTTCATGTTCGGACTGCGCACGAAAATCTGGTCGCTGTTTCCGAAGTACCATATTTTCATTGAAAAGTCGCAGGTTGATTTTCATTGTCCGCGCTCCGAGCGGGAGGAGCGGATTTTGTCGTTGTGCCGGGAATTTGTCGGGAAGCTGGAAAAATATTGCAGGCAGTTCCCGTATCAATGGTACAACTTCTTCAATTTCTGGCTGACCTCGGACGGGGCGCAGTGATTGGTGTTTTCCGGCGGGGCTGCCGCGGCGCGGGAGCGCGCAAAGTGAAAGAAGAGGAAAGGAGGTTCGGAAGGCGATGAAAGGCGGTTTGATCAGCGCGGAAGCTGAATTTACGGTCGAATTTTATGACGTTGATTCGATGGAAGTCGTCTGGCACGGCAATTATGTCAAATATATGGAAATGGCGCGCTGCGTCCTTTTGGACAAGATTGGATTCGGCTACAAGGAGATGGTCAGGCACGGGTACGCGTTTCCCGTGACGAACATTTCCGTCAAATATGTGCGCCCGCTGCTTTTCGGGGAGCGGGCGCGCATCAAGGCGTTTTTGGTGGAATACGAGAACCGGCTGCGCATCACGTATGAAATATACAACAGCGCCGGGGAGCTGACGACAAAGGCGGAGTCTTCGCAGCTGGCCGTCCGCATGGACACGAAGGCGTCCCTGTTTGAATGTCCGCCGGTTTTGATTCAGCGCGTGGAAGCCCTGCTTTCGCGCGCGTAGGAGGCTGCTTTATATGAAAATTATGAAGAAAATGATGATGGGAATGTGCCTGCTCTGCCTTGCCGGGGCGGCGTTGGCGGCGCAGGACGCCGCGTTCGATTCCGTCTGCGAAAACCTTGCGAAGCATCCGAACATGACGGGAAATTTTACGCAGGTCAAGACGATTTCCGCCGCGAACCGCTCGCTGAAGTCAAGCGGAACGTTCATCTTCAGTTTGGAAGGAATCATGTGGAAGACGGAAAGGCCGTTCCCGTCCGTTCTGGCGGTGGGGCTGACTTCCGTCATCCAGACTCTGCCGGACGGCAGGCAGACGGTGATGGACGCGTCGT
>CAMWPF010000091.1 GCA_947176045.1 uncultured Treponema sp.
GTCTATGCTGAGGCCGAACGTGTATTCCGCAGGCTCGTCTTCAGAATCCTGTTCGACGGCGAAGTTGAAGTCCGCGGACATCGCTTCCATTGAGCCGAGGAAGTTGGTGTCCTTCGCCTTGAGCCGCAGGGAGAAGCCGGAATTCGAGTCGTATTTGGGATACGGCGTCGCGATGAAGTGCAGGGAATCCTTCACCTGCACGAACAGCGTGACGGGGGCGATTCCATCCTCGTCCGGCTCGCCGACGGAAAAGTCCACGGAAACAGTATCGAAGACGCGCGTGTTCTCCAGCTGCTGCTTGTAGTCGCTGATGTAGTCCAGCAGGGCGTCCGCGCCTTCAAAGACCTGCTTCTTGTCAACGAGAACCTTTTGTTCCACCGCATACTGCCGCGTTATTCCCGTGATGTCGTATTCCACGGTGGAAATCCGGTATGATTCTGCAAAGGCTTCTGTAATACCGGCGCAGAGGATCAGCAGGAGGAGCGCGTGCGCTTTTTTCATCAATAGGCTCCTTTTCCCTTGATGACAACCCAGACTGTTTTGATGAGGATCCACAAGTCAAGCCAGACCGACCAGTTTTGAATGTAGTAGGAGTCGAGCGTGACCCGCTCCTCGTATCCTGTGTCCGAGCGTCCGGAAATCTGCCACATTCCGGATAGTCCCGGCGTTACGGAAAGGATGAATTCTGCGTTGGAGCCGTATTTTTCCAGCTCCTCCTTCGTGACCGGACGCGGGCCGACAAAGCTCATTTCTCCGGCAAGGATGTTCCACAACTGGGGAAGCTCGTCAAGGCTCGTCTTGCGGAGGAATCTTCCGAACGGCGTGATGCGGGGATCGTTGACGAATTTCCGGTCGCGCTCCCATTCCGCGCGCATTTCCGGATTTTCTGCAAGGATCTGGGCGAGCATTTCCTGCGAATTTCTGTACATCGACCGAAATTTCCAGCATTTTATGGAGCGGCCGCGCTTGCCGCTGCGCGTGTGTCCGAAGAACACCGGACCTGGCGACGTGGCCTTGATGCCGGCGGCGATGAACAGCGTCATAATCAGAAGCAGAGGAAGGGCGATGAGGACGAGCGCAAGGTCGATCAGGCGCTTTGCGAACAGGTTTGTGGCGCGCGTCAGATTATGCGTCGCGGCAAAGCCGAGGATTCCGCCGATGTCCTTCAGCTGCATGGTTCCCGCGAAGTCGCGCTGGTTTTTCGAAACGCTGATGGTGTAGCGGTAGTACGTCATAATCGGACTCAGCTCGCCTTCGAAGTCGCACAGGATGGCGGTTTTGATTTTGAGCTGCCGGATGGTTTCAAAGATTTCCTGCGAATCGGGAAAGACGGGAATTTTCTTGTACACCGAGCAGTCCGAGCAGGTGCTGTCGATGATGACCGCCGGCTTGTATCCCAAGTCGGTGCGCGCCAGAAGCCGGTCGATGACTTCCGTGCCGCTCTTTCCCGTGCAGTAGACGACTGCGGGAACGCCCCACCAGCTGAACTTTCCGAATGTATGCCGTGCGGCTTCCCGCGCCGCCGGCATGATGACGGAGGTGAACGGAATCGCAAGGATCAGCGCAAGGCAGACCCAGTTGTTGTTGGAGCCTTTGAGGATGGAATTGGTGAAGGCCGCCTTTATGCTTGTGGAGGTGGATTCTTGAAAGATGATGCTGATTGAAATTCCTGCGAGGCAGAAGAACGTGCAGACGCACAGCTTCCGCACCTCTCCGGCAGGCGAAACCATCATGCCCGGATACAGTCCTGCGGCGATGTACGTGAACAGCATCAGGGGAAAGTAGCAGGTATAAAAGACGAATGAACGGAAGTTGATGGCGGACGGATTTATCAAGTTCATGATGAAGAACGCCGCGCCGATGCAGCAGAACAATGAGAGGACGTCTACAATCATAATCATGCAGCCGGAAAGAAACGAACTTGTTCTGTTGCGGTATGTTTTTTTAAAATAGGTAATGAAATCGTGTGAAGTCATGCTCCGTTCATTTTACTGAAAATGAGCCATGCTGTCTATTCTTCATTAAAAAACAATTGTTTTATGCGCCTATTGCAGCGCCGCACGGATCCGTGCGGCCGTTTCTTCGACCGCGGCCTGGAATTCGGCCTGGAACCGCTCCTCCGTGAAGCTCCGCGCATGGCGGACGATGTCTTCAGGACGGAACGTCTGCCGAGCGTCCAGCTCCTCGAAGCGCAGGATGGCGTCGGCAAGGCTGTCCGCGTCCTGCCGCTCGAAGAAGATTCCCGTCCTGCCGTCCAGCACGGTTTCCCGCGCGCCGCCGCGTCCGAACGCGATGACCGGCCGTCCGCACGCCTGCGCCTCCAGCGGGACGAAGCCGAAGTCCTCCTCCGCGCAGAAGAGCAGGGCGCGGCATTTTTGCAGGAGGCGCAGCAGGACGTCGTCGGGCGCCCTGCCCGTAAACGTGATGTCCGCGCTGCCGCCCGCAAGCTTTTTGAGCCGCTCCAGCTCCGGCCCGCCGCCGATGACGGCAAGCTTCCTGCCGAGCTTCTTGCAGGCGGAGACGGCGAGGTCGATCCGCTTGTACGGAACGAGCCGCGAGAACGCGACGTAGTAGTCTTCCGGCGGCTCGTCCGACGGGGAGAAGCGGCTGACGTCCACCGGCAGGTAGACGACGCGCGCCTCCCGGTTCCAGAATTTCTGGATGCGCCGCGCGATGTATTTCGAGTTTGCGAGGATTGTGTCGATGCGCTGGCTGCTTGCGTAGTCCCACAGCCTGATGTCCGGCATCCAGCGGTCCATGAAGAATCGCGTGAGCCGTCCGCTCCGGCGGCGGTAGTCGTAGAACAAGTCCCACGCGTAGCGCATTGGAGAGTGGATGAATGCGATGTGCGGCACCGACGGCGGCGTGATGACGCCCTTCGCGCATGACGAGGAGCTTGAAATCACAAGGTCGAAGCCAGAGAAGTCGAACGCCTCGAACGCCGCCGGCATGAATTTCAGCAGCTTTGTGTATATCCGCGTCGCCGCCGGCAGCTTTTGCAGGAACGACGTATGGATGGCGCGGTTCTGGAAGCGGCCGCCCATCTTCTTCGGATCATAGACCAGCGTGAAAATTTCGGCGTCGGGATAGAGCTTCAAAAGATATTCGACAAAGAGTTCCGCGCCGCCATACGTGACGAGCCAGTCGTGGACGATTGCTGTCTTCATATATGCTTCCTGATGGTGCTGAGTATGATGTCCGACGTCCGCCGGAAGGAATACCTGTCCGGCAGCTCCGCCGGTATCGGTCCGCCGGCGCGTTCCGCCTCCGAAACAAGCTTTTCCGCAAGGTCCGCTGCGTCCCCCGCCTTGAAGAACGCCGCCGGAAAGTCCCTGTAGATTTCGCGGAACACGGGAATGTCGGAAATGACGGCGCGGGTTCCGAGCGTCATCGCCTCCAGCGGCGGCATTCCGAACCCTTCGTACAGGGACGGCTGCACGAGCAGCTTTGCCGCCTGGTACAGCTCCTTCAGCTTCGCGTCCGATATTCTTCCGGTGAATTCGATGGCGCCGTCCGGCGCGCGGCTGATCTGCTCGAGGACTGCTTTGTCGGCCGTCCTGAAATGCTCCGCGTTTCCGACGATGACGAGCCGGGAGGACAGTCCTGCGCGCCGTGCCGCCGCGAACGCCTCCAGCAGGACGCCGAGCCCCTTGTGCTTCTTGATGTTCCCGACGAACAGGATGAAGTCCTCCTTTTTCACAGGGGCGGCCGCTGGGGCGCCGGGTGCGGAGAACCATTCCGGCGCGGCATTGTACGTGACGGCGACTTCCGCGCGGGGACGCAGATGGAAGCGGATGCGTTCCGCGGAAAATTCGGAGACGGTGAAGACGGCCGCCGCGCGCCGCACGGCGTGGCGGTACAGCCGCTTCCGCATCCAGACGCCTGCTTTCGAGGCAAGCCCCGGAACGTCCAGAAATACGACGTCGTGGATTGTCGGAAAGAACGGAACTTTAGTTCCCGACGGCACGTTGCAGTACGGCGAATAGAGCGCGTCGCAGGCGTTTATCTGCCGCGCCAGCTCCGCAGGGAAGCAGAGCAGCTCCCGGAGCGAGAACGGCGTGATTTTGCACGGAACGACGGCCGTCCCCGGCCTTTGCGCGTACTGCGGAAGGAGGGCTTCATCTCCGAACAGCAGGCAGTCCGCCTCCGCGGTGAGGTAGGGAAGCAGCGCGGAAAGGTAGGAGCCGATTCCGCCCGAGCCGAGCATCCGGCAGTCTACGGCGAGCCTCATCGGCGCTCCTTCTGCTGTTCCTGCGCTTCGATGGTGCGCGTCATGAAGTCCGCGATCCTGCGTCCCGCCTCGCCCTCGTGCATCCATGCTGTCTGCCTGGCCGCCTTCCGCTCCGCAGCGAGCTGCGGGCTGTCGCTTGCGCTGCGGATGACCGCGCCGATGTCCGCGAAGTCCGCTTCCTTCAGCTGGATTCCCATCTTTTCGAGGACGGCGAACTGCCACAGCGTCTTGTGCAGGTCGTAGGCATCATAGGGGCGCAGGTCCATGTCGGCGTTCACATACATGACGGGCTTGTCGCAGAGGAACGTGTAGTCGAAGATGATGCCGGAAAAGTCGGAAATCATGATGTCCGCGCGCCTCATCGAGTGGATGTTGTCGCGGTTGTAGTCCCATTCCACGTTCGCGCTGTCCTTGTAGCGCTGCTCAAGGCGCGAAAGCATTTCCGCCTCGGACTTCTTCGACTGCGGGTGCGGGCGGATGATGATGCGCCAGCCGGTCTTCACCAGCGGGTCGAGCAGCCGCTCGCCGTAGCGCTTGAGGACGCCGACATCGCCCCAAGACGGCGAGACGAGCACGGTGAACGTATGGCCTTCCTCCGCGGGCAGCGAGGCGATCTTTTCGGAAAGGACGTCGAGGTAGGTGCAGCCGACCGTCTCTAGGATTTTCGGCGGCAGCCCCCGCTGCGCTTCCAGCGTCCGTATGTCCTCCTTCTGATAGTCGCCGGTGAGCAGGACGGAGTCGAAGTAGTCCAGTCCGAACAGCCGGTATGTGGTGGCGTCGTTCGGCATATGGAGGACGTGGGAGTAGTGCGCGACGTTCTTTGAGCGCTTGAGCTGGTAGACGTTCAGTCCCGGCGTCGTCATGAGGACGAACCCCGCGCTCAGCATATTGAGGCGCGCGAACGCCGCGTTTCCCTCGCCGATAAATTCCGGCTTTATGTATTCGTACTGCTGGCCGAACACGGGATCGTCCTTCGAGGACGTCAGGTAGGACAGCGGAACCTTCCGCCGCTCGAATTCGTCCGCCACCGGCTTGAAGACGTTCCAGTACTGTCCGCCCTCGCTGTAGATGACGTACGGGCGGTAGGACGCGTCCGCCTGCGCAGCTCCTCCCTTCTTCCCCGAGAAGAAGAGCTTGAGCTTGATGAGCGCGGCCTTTCCGAGGAAGAAGAGCGTTGCCGCCGCGCCGATGAGAATCGAAAACAGCATCGAGCCTGTGCCCGGATCGATGTAGAGGAGTGTGAATGGTGTCGTCATTTAATGGATTCCTTGCTGCCAGTTCGCAGCGTCAAAGATGTTCTTTTCGATGGTGTACCAATCTGAGTCGGGAACTTTGAACGTGTTCAGCCCGTTGCCTTTCGGCTGCCAATTGTGCGTCAGCACGACGCCGGACGCCTTCTTTTCTTTCGGCGGAACCGTGCGAATTTCCTTTCCCGTGAACGGATTCACCGGACGTTCCACGATTCCTTCAAGCGCGATTGCCGGAACGTCGGCGTTCGTCATAAAGTCATAGCTTACTGCCAGCTTCCCGCGCGCATTGAAGTCCTTTACGAACAGCAGCGGATGGTTGTGGTCGGGATTGTAGCTCATCGGCCAGTCATCGGGAAAGTCAAGCTCCCTGCCTTCCTTTGAGCCGATGCCGTGGTCGCTCACCATGATGATGCGCGTGTTGTCGTAGCAGCCGTTCGCCTTGAGGTAGTCGAGCCATTCGCCGAGCCGCTTGAACATGGCGATGTTTCCGCTGACGCTGCTGTAGCCGCCGAGCGGCTCCGGCCCCGTGTCCGTAACGGTGGTTGCCGGCTCATAGTCCGGCGCCTGAAGTTCCTGCCCGGAATGGGTCGTGTCGTTGACAATTGAAAAGAACGCGTCGTTCTCCGCAGAGAAGTCCGTAAGGCGCGGCAAAAAGTCGAGCGCGGAATAGTAGTCGATGAATTCCATGATGTCGCTTGTCTGGTCGTCGGACGACCACCAGACGCCGTCGTCGTACACGCTGTCGCGCATGAACAGCGGCACCATCTTGAAC
>CAMWPF010000092.1 GCA_947176045.1 uncultured Treponema sp.
GCGCAGGAGCCGCTCGAATCCCAGTCCGAATCCCGAATGCGGCACCGAGCCGAACTTCCGCAGGTCCAAGTACCAGTTGTAGTTCGTCATGTCCATGTTGCGGGCGCGGCAGGCTTCCAGAAGCCGGCCGTAGTCCGCCTCGCGCTCGCTGCCGCCGATGATTTCGCCCAGCCCCGGAACGAGGACGTCCACCGCCCTCACCGTCCTTCCGTCGTCGTTCAGCTTCATATAGAACGCCTTGATGTCCTTCGGATAGTCGTAGAGCATGACCGGGCATTTGTAGATATGCTCCGTGAGGCAGCGCTCGTGCTCCGTCTGCAAGTCGCAGCCCCAGTACGGCTTGAATTCAAACTGGTCGGCGCGCTTTTCAAGCTCCGCCACCGCCTCCGTGTAGGAGACGCGCTTGAACGGCGCCCCGGCGACGCTGGAAAGCATTGCAATCAGCCCCGGCTGCACCCGCTTGTCGAAGAATTCCAAGTCGCTGCGGCACTTCTCGAGCGCCCATGTGAGGAGGTGCTTGACGAACTCCTCCGCGATGTCCATGTCATCGTCCAAGTCGAAGAACGCCATTTCCGGCTCGATCATCCAGAATTCCGAAAGGTGGCGCGGCGTGTTTGAGTTCTCGGCGCGGAACGTCGGCCCGAACGTATAGACGCGGCTCAGCGCCGTCGCGAGCGTCTCCGCTTCCAGCTGGCCGCTGACCGTCAGGCCCGCCTTCTTTCCGAAGAAGTCCCTGCCGTAGTTCACCAGCTCCGCCGCCGTTTCCGGGGACTTTCCCTTCGCGCCTGCCTTGACCGCGGTTTCGGCAAGCGCTTCCAGCGAAAGCGTCGTTACCTGGAACAGCTCGCCCGCGCCCTCCGCGTCGCTGCACGTGATGATGGGCGTGTTGACATACTGGAAGCCGCGCTCCTGAAAGAATGAATGGACGGCGAACGCCATCTGGTTGCGCACCCGGAAGACCGCGCCGAACGTGTTCGTGCGCGCGCGGAGGTGGGCGTGCTCCCGCAGGAATTCCATCGACGTCGCCTTTTTTTGCAGCGGATAGCTGTCCGTCGGGCATTCGCCGAGGACGGCGAGCGTGCAGAGCGTTACTTCCACCGCCTGCCCGCTGGCAGGAGACGCGGTGAGCAGCCCTTCCGCACGGACGGAGGCGCCGGTCGTAATCTTTTTCAAGCTTTCTTCTATATTAATTGCGTCGGCGCCGTCCGCAGGGGCGGAGCGGTCGAACGTGAGCTGGATTGAGGCGAAGCAGCTGCCGTCGTTGACATGAATGAAGACGAGGTTCTTGGAATCGCGCGCCGTGCGCACCCAGCCGCACACCGTAACGCGCCGGCCGTCGGGATTGGAAGTCAGAATGTCTTTGATAAGTTCGGGTTTCATGGATTCCACTCTAAAACTTTCTGCAATCTTTTTCAATATCCATGATTTTTCAGCGGCATATTTTAAGGGCGTCAGCCGCTGACGATTCCGATTTCGACGAGCCACTGCCACAGCGCGTCGTTCCAGCGGAACTCCTTCATGAATTTGTTGTCGAGCATTCCGAATCCGTGCCTGCCCCAGTCGTATATGGCGATGCGGCAGCTGACTCCCTGCTTCTGCATTGCGTCGTACAGGGCGAGGCTGTTTCGGTAGTCAACGACGTTGTCGTCCTTTGCGACGACGATGTAGGACGGCGGCATGTCGGCGGGAATCTGAAGCTCCATGGAAAATTCCGCCTTCCTTTCGTCGCTTTGATCCTTTCCGAGCAGGCTTTTCCGCGACCAGCGGTGCGCAAGCTCGTCCTGCATGGAGACCACCGGGTACACCGGAACGACGAAGTCCGGGCGGAGGCTCGCCTCATGGACGATGCCGAGGGCGGAAAGCTCGTCGTGGGACGAATGGAACGCGCCCGCCATCGTTACAAGGTGTCCGCCCGCCGAATAGCCGATAACTCCCACCTTGTCCGCGTCGATTCCGTAGCTGTCCGCGTCCTCCCGCACAATCTGAATGGCGCGCTGGATGTCCTGCAGCATTTCCGGATGGTGGTGCCCGCCTTCCGCGGTGCGGTAGCGCAGCATGAACGCGGAAACGCCCTTCTTGGCGAACCAGTCCGCCGTCTTGTAGCCTTCGTTGTACAGCCCCAGATGGTGGTAGCTTCCGCCCGGGCAGATGATGACGGCGGCGCGCTGGCCTTCCGCCTCCGGCGCGTGGTAGTACAGCTCGACGCGCTTTTTTTCCATAGATGCGACGCCGTTCCAAATCAGGATGGGGCGCCCGCTTTTGGCGGACGCCGTGGCGCCGCAGCATATCAGCAGCGCGGCGCAGATTTTCGCGCGAAATTTCATACCGGAACTGTATACGATGGAAATCAATCCGTCAACTGCCGTCCGGCCGCCGCTCCCGCCGCGCACGAATTTCCTTGCACAACGGGTGTTCCGGCAGTATATTTTCTGTAACACAATCAAAGGAGCGAATCATGAAGGAACTGAACTTTTTTATCTGCAAGCAGTGCGGCGATATGGTGGAGAAAATCAACGATGTCGGCTGCGATCCGAGCTGCTGCGGCGAGCCGATGAAGCCGCTCAAGGCGAACACTTCTGACGGCGCGACCGAGAAGCACGTGCCTGTCATAACTGTGGACGGAAGCGCCGTTTCCGTCGCCGTCGGCTCTGCGCCGCACCCGATGGAAGCCGATCATTATATCGAATGGATTGTCATCTTGACGGACAAGGGCGTCCAGCGCAAGCACTTGAAGCCGGGCGACAAGCCGGAAGCCGTCTTCGCGCTGTCCGCCGGCGAGACGCTGCTCGCCGCATACGAATACTGCAACAAGCACGGCCTGTGGAAGGCGGAAGCGTAGCGTTCCGCGCCTTGACGGGGGATTGCAGGAGCCTGCAATCCCCCGCTTGTTTTCCGGCGGCTGCGCCGGATGCTGCCGGAATCCCGCCGCGCGCATAAAAAAGGCTCCTGCCGTCCGACAGAAGCCTTTGTGAGCTATGATGGATTCGAACCATCGACCCACGCCTTAAAAGGGCGTTGCTCTACCTGCTGAGCTAATAGCCCGCGAATGGATGTCAGTATAGTCCCTAATGCAAAAAGTGTCAATAACGCCGCCTCAGTATCTTCATAGGGCACCTAATGGAAAAAATGTCAATAGCTTTTTCGTGCTTTTTTGAACGGTTGACAAAATGAAATGAATAATATATTTTAGTGCAAAATACAGTGCGGCGCGTTCTGCCGCGAAAGGAGTTTTGCATGAAAAAGATGATTTTGAAGGCGGCGGCGTGCGCTGCGCTTGCAACGGCGATGGTTCTGACAGGATGCTCAAGCGACGAGGGCGGAGACAGCGACATCATTTCTGTAAAAGGAACTAGTGCATCCATTTCTTCTTTGAATGATAGTGGAGAAACACGTAAACGTGGATTTGCTACAATAAGAGCTACGGAGAAATCTGCTGCTGATTGTACAATTGTTATGAACAATGCTAAAAATAATGGTTCTAGCGTTATGGGATTTGTATTTGATGAGCATGAAGGCAAAGATGCTGACGGTGCAACGATTTATGATTTTTATCTTGCAGGTGTAAGGTATTACAGTGGCAAACCGCAGTATTATCTTTCACATTTTGAAAATGTGAAATCTTCTGAGCTTACAGGTTCTCAGGATTCTTTTGGTAAAGAGACAGCAATTGTAAAGGGAACCACTACTGCTTATGCAGATTTGCCCGACTCTGTTATGAATGGGGATGACTTGACAGTTACAGTTTCTGTTACCCAGGCTGATACTGGAAAATATGTTGTAACTTTGAAAAACAAGAATCTTGATCCTGTTGAGCCGGTAGGTAGTGTTGGTACTATTGATTTGAAAGATGGAAAGCAGCAGGGCAAAATTGGCTTTTATGCTATGATTACAAAAGATAATGAACTTAATGGTGAGTGGACGCTTGCTAATATTAAAGAAGCTGCTGAAATCGTAGAAGAGTAATCCGCATTTCCGCAGGACAAGACGGGCGCCTTCCGGCGCCCGTTTTCTTTTCCCCGCTTTTCCCGATGCCGTCCGGCGCAGATATGCCGCCCCGGTGCCTGCGGACGCACTGCTAGCCGTCGTGCCTGCCGCAGCGGATGCGGAGCAGCGAAAGCGTGCCCTCCACGGTGATTTTGTCGCCGGGCGCGACGGCGTGGAGCTGTTCCGGGGCGAGCGCGAGGCGCCCGCCTGTGGCGCAGTCCGTGATGGCGCCGGAGCCTTCGAGGACGAAGAGGAGCTGCCATGATTCTGGCGCGCGTTCGCCGGATGCGCGCATGCTCCAGCCGCCGCGGACGTCCAGCCGTTCCAGTGAAAAATACTCGCAGGAAAAGCTGCCCGGAAACGGAGCGGCGCCGGGCGAGCGTTCGCGCCGCGCGACGCGGAGTGCCTTTTCAATGTGGAGTTCGCGTCCGCGCCCCCAGTCGTAGAGGCGGTAGGTGGTGTCGCACGACTGCTGGACTTCGAGGAGGCGCATTCCGGCGCCGATGGCGTGGACGGTTCCCGCAGGAATGAAGACGAAGTCGCCCCGCGCGACAGGGACTTCCTCCAGAAGCGCGGCGACAGTGCCGTTCCTGACGGCGGCCTCCAGTTCTCCGGCGGAGCAGGCGTGGGAAAACCCGCTGATGAGGCGCGCGCCCGGCTCGGCATCAAGCACGTACCAGCATTCGGTCTTGCCGCGGCATTCCGCGCCTTCCAGCTGCGCCGCGGCGCGGTCGTCGGGATGCACTTGGACGGAAAGTCGGTCGTCCGCCTGGATGATTTTGACGAGGAGCGGATAGCCGCCGCCGAGCGCCGCCGCAAAGTCCGGCTGCGTTCCGTTGGGATGGGTGGAGGCGAGCCAGCGCTCGCAGCCCCAGATTTTCTTCAGTTCGATGGGCGCGGGCTGCATCATGATTTTTCCCAGAGCGTTTCAGGATAGTAGCCGCCGGCGATCTTCCGCGCGATTTCCGCCTTGACGACTTCCCGGTCCTGCGGGTACGTCATGCCGAACCAGTTTTCCGACGACGTGAAGAAGCGGACGATGCCCTCGCGGTTCTTGATGATGTCTCCGGCGGCGGCGGGCAGCAGCGCCTCCGCCTTCGGCGAGTCAACGTTGTCGCGGATGAAGCTGTTCCAGTAGGCGTTGAACTGCTCGAAGGCCTTCGGCGAGAATCCGAAGAGGTTCATGCTGACCCACTCCCTGCCGGTCATGGGAATCTTCCTGCCGTCCATTTCGCTGACGATGCCGCCGTCCTCGTAGTAGATGTTGAGGTTTTCGACGATGGAGGCGAGGCAGCCGTCCTCGACGGTGCAGACGCCGCGGCTGACGGAGCCGCTGCGGCTCATGGTGTTGCCGAGGATGTAGCCGACCATGGCGTGTTCGGTGCTGTCGGAGGGAAGCCCGGAGAGGTAGCGTCCCAGCGTGGCAAACGCTTCGCGTCCGTAGTAGTCGTCGGAATTGATGACGGCGAACGGCTCGTGGATGTTCTGCTCCGCGCAGAGGACGGCGTGCGCCGTTCCCCACGGCTTTGTGCGCGCGGCGGAGCGCTCCTTCTGCCCGTCGGTGAGCAGGCTGTCGTGGGACTGGAAGACGTACTCCGCGTTGCAGTTCTTCGCCACGCGGTCGAACAGGCGCGCGCGGAAGTCCGCCTCGATGTCCGTGCGGATGATGTAGACGATTTTTCCAAATCCGCCCCGCAGCGCGTCGTATGCGGCGTAGTCGAGCAGGCATTCGCCGTGAAGCCCCACTCCGTCTATCTGCTTGACGCCGCCGTAGCGGCTGCCCATTCCTGCGGCGAGGACTAAAAGTGTCGGTTTCATGCAGTTTCTCCTGTAAAATAAAAGGTGCGTCCGCGGCGCAGCGGACGGCTCCGCGCTACTGCCGCGCCGCTTCGGAAACGGCAGTTTCCAGCGCAAGCTCTATCATGTCGCGGAACGTCTTCTGGCGCTCTTCCGCCGTCGTCGCCTCTCCGGTGAGGATGTGGTCGCTTACGGTGAGGATTGCGAGCGTCCTGCGGTTGAATTTCGCGCCGAGGGTGTACAGCTCCGCGGCTTCCATCTCAATGCCGAGGACGCCGTATTCCGCCCATTTCTTCCAGTTTTCGTTGTCGTCGTAGAACAGGTCGCTGGACGCGACGGAGCCGACTGCGGCGCGGATGCCGCCCTTCTGTGCGGCGGCGTATGCGCTGTGCAGGAGCGTGAAGTCTGCGGCGGGCGCGAAGTGCAGCGAGCCGAACCGCTGCGTCATGAGCGACGAGTCCGTGCAGGCGG
>CAMWPF010000093.1 GCA_947176045.1 uncultured Treponema sp.
CGGTTTCCACGGAGCTTTCGACACGCATCGTCGATTTGTTCAGCCCAATTGGAAAGGGGCAGCGCCTGCTGATTGTCGCGCCGCCGAAGGCTGGAAAGACGACGCTCATGCAGTCCGTCGCGAACGCCATCACGACGAACCACCCGGAAGTCTACCTGATCGTCCTCTTGATCGACGAGCGCCCGGAGGAAGTGACGGAAATGGAGCGCTCCATCAAGGCGGAGGTGATTTCCTCCACGTTCGACGAGCAGGCGACGCGCCATGTCCAGGTGGCGGAGATGGTGCTGGAAAAGGCGAAGCGCCTTGTCGAGCACAAGCGCGACGTCGTCATCTTCCTCGATTCCATCACGCGCCTTGCACGCGCCTACAACCAGACTGTTCCGACGTCCGGCAAGGTGCTCAGCGGCGGCGTTGACAGCAACGCCCTGCACAAGCCGAAGCGGTTCCTCGGTGCGGCGCGCAACGTGGAGGAGGGCGGAAGCCTTACGATCATTTCGACCGCGCTCATTGAGACGGGCAGCCGCATGGACGAAGTCATCTTCGAGGAGTTCAAAGGGACGGGCAACAGCGAGATCGACTTGGACCGCAAGCTCGCCGAGCGCCGCCTGTTCCCCGCCATCAACATCAAGAAGTCGGGGACGCGGAAGGAGGAGCTGCTGCTGACGGACAACGAGCTGCAGAAGCTTTGGATCCTGCGCAAGGTGCTCAATCCGATGGAGGACGCGGAAATTCTGGAGCTGCTGCTCGACCGTATGCGCAAGACGAAGACGAACGACGCGTTCCTCGCGTCCATGAACGCCGGTTCCGCGGCGGCGGAGTAGCCTGCGGCCGGCGCGCCCGCCACTTGCAATTATTTTTTGTATGCGGTATGATGCTGCATATTGATTTGAATTTGCTGGTTTTGTGGCGGCGTCTTGATCCGCTGGATCCGCGCCGCCGGGCAAAATCTGTAAAATAGGAGTTGCATATGAAAAAAGGTACGCATCCGGAATACAACTTGACGAAGATTACGTGTGTTTGCGGAAATGTTATCGAAACCCGCTCCACGGTGAGCGATATCCACGTTGAAATTTGTTCCGCCTGCCATCCGTTCTATACGGGCAAGCAGAAGCTGGTTGACACTGCGGGACGCATCGACCGCTTCAACAGGCGGTACGGAATCAAGTCTGCGGAAAAATAACGGCATCTTCCTTGTCGGGAAGGCGCGGGAAAGCTGCTCCATTCGAATGGATGCAGCTTTTTTTGTTTTTGGGCCGCCGGACGGATGGACTCGGGCGGAAGGAATGGCGATGGGCGGAAAGGATGCGTATCAGGCGGAGCTGTTTCAGAACCGCCTGGTGAAAAAATACAGGCGGCTTCGGAAGTGGGCGCGGAAGAACAATGTTTCATGCTACCGTGTCTACGACCGCGACATTCCCGAAGTTCCGGTCGTCCTGGACGTGTATGAGTTCCTTCCGGAGGAAGTCGGTTCCACTGAATCGTGCGCGCGCTTTTTGGCGGAGCAGTCCGCCCGGTACGCCGCAAACGATCCGCTTGTGGAGGAAGAGTCTGCGCGGCGCCGGTACGCCGTCCTGTCGCTGTATGAGCGTCCGTATGAAAAGCCGGAAGATGAGGAGCGGGCGTGGCTGGAGCTGGCTGCGCGCGCCGCGGCGGCGGCGCTTCATATTCCGCCGGAGCGCGTCGTCTGCAAGGAGCGCCGCCGGCAGAAGGGCGCCGCGCAGTATGAGAAGGCGGCGCCGGGCGCGGACATTGCAGGCATGGTGCAGGAGCAGGGGCAGCTTTTCCATGTGAATCTGTCGAAGTATATTGATACAGGGCTTTTTTTCGACCATCGGCCGCTGCGCGCGCTGATCCGGGAGACCTCAGCCGGCAAGGATGTCTTGAACCTGTTCTGCTATACCGGCAGCTTTTCCGTGTACGCTGCTCAGGGGAACGCGCGGCGCGTGGTTTCCGTGGATCTGTCGAACACGTATCTTGCATGGGCGCGCGGAAATATGGCGTGCAACGGATTTTCGGACGCGGCGCGCTACTTGTTTGTGAAAAGCGACGTCCTGTCCTTCCTTGATGCGGCGGCGTCCCGTCCTGCTGTTGGCGGCGGGCGCTACGGCATCATCGTGCTGGATCCGCCGACGTTCAGCAACTCCAAGTCGGGCGGAACGCTGCTTGACATCAACCGGGACTGGAGCCTGCTTGTTTCGAAATGCCTTTCGCTGCTTGCAGACGACGGAGTCCTGTATTTTTCGACGAACAGCCGGAAGCTTTCTATTGAAAGGCGCGGCGCATCTGAACTGCTGCACGGCCGCGACGGACTGCGCGTCCGCATTGAGGACATCACGGAAGCGTCGGTTCCGGAGGACTGCAAGGGAGTCCGCAGCCACCGTTGCTGGAAGATTTTCCTTGAAAAGGACGGAACGCCTTCTTGACGCCGCTGTCCGTCCGCCTGACGGAGCTTTCTGCGGTGCGTCCAACTGTACACAATGGGAAAAAAGGTGTATAGTGGTGGAATGAATTTCGTAGAATGTAATTTGGACGAGCGGCTGCTTCAAGGAATTTCCGCGGCCGGCTACACCGTCTGCACGCCTGTCCAGGAACAGGTCTTGAAGATTGCGCAGGACGGTTCTGATGTATATGTCCAGTCCCAGACGGGGACTGGAAAGACGGCGGCGTACCTTGTGGCCGTCATTCAGGAAATGCTTTCCGGCGGCGCGGAGAAGAAGAAGGCGCTTGTCATGGTTCCGACTCGGGAGCTCGCCGTTCAAGTTGAGGAAGAGGCGAAGACGCTGTGCGGCCCTGCGGGACTGAAGGCGTTCAGCTTTTACGGCGGCGTCGGATACGAGCGGCAGATTGCGGCGCTCAAGGACGGCGTCGACATCATCATCGGCACTCCGGGACGCCTCATCGACTTGCAGGAAGGGCGCAGCCTCGACCTGTCGGAGGTCGGCTTCCTTGTGATCGACGAGGCCGACAGGATGTTCGACATGGGATTCTATCCGGATCTGCGCAAGCTGCTGAAGGTTCTGCCGGAAAGCGAGCGCCGCCAGACGATGCTGTTCAGCGCGACGCTCAATTCGTATGTCAAGAATCTTGCGTGGGAATACACCCGCGACGCCAAAGAAATCGAAATCGAGGCGGAGAACATCACCGTGTCGGAAATCGATCAAGAGCTGCTGCATGTTTCCAGTGACGAGAAGATGAAGCTGCTCATCGGCATCCTCAAGAAGGAGGAGCCGTCGAGCGTCATCATCTTCTGCAACACGAAGCGCGGCTGCGAGGTCGTCGCGAAGCGCCTCTGCATGAACGGCATTGAAAGCGGCTTCATCATCGGCGATCTGCCGCAGTCTCGCCGCCTTCAAATTCTCACTGACTTCAAGGAAGGCAGGCTTTCCGTCCTCGTCGCGACGGATGTCGCCGCCCGCGGAATAGACGTGGACGCGCTGGCGATGGTCATCAACTTCGACCTGCCGAACGAGGCGGAAAACTACGTCCATCGGATCGGACGCACCGCCCGCGCCGGAAAGACTGGAAAGTCCTATACATTTTGCAGCGAGCAGGACGTCTACAACCTTCCTGCGATCGAGCGCTACATCGAGATGCAGATTCCCTCGCGCGTCGCCGATCCGTCGATGATGATTGAGGACAAGAGCGCCGGCGTGTACATCCGCACCGAAGACTGGCGCGAGGACGGAGACGGCGGGCGCGGCGGCTTCCGGGAAGGCCGTTCCTCTCGGAACTGCGCGCGTCCGGATGGCGGCAGGGATGGACGCCGCGGCGGAAAGCGCCGGAGCGGTTCCGGTTCATATGCGGCTGACGGCCGTTCGGGCACGGAGCGGCAGGGCAGGGATTTCAAGAAGTCCGGGAACGGCAGGGACGGCGGCAGAAAGCGTTCCAGTGAGAAGCCTCGGACATCCGGCGCCCATTTTGCGGAAATGGCGAACTTGTCGTTTGAAGACCGCATGAAGGTGTACAAGGAGAAGTATTCCGGCGGCCGCACGGCGCAGAAGGGCGGCCGTTCCGAATCCCGCGGCGCGGCAAATGCAGGCGGCGCCCGTCCGCCGCGGAAGGACGGCAGGATTGTCAAGGGCGGCTACGGCGAGTACGGGCGCTCATCCGGCAAGAAGAAAAAGGCGCAGGCGGCAAACGGCGCCGTCCGCACGTCCGGCTCGCCGTCGGGCGCGCGCAGGCCGGAGCAGAAGAAGGGATTGGTTTCCCGCATCAAGTCATTTTTTGGCAGATAAAGTTCAGGAAGCAGCATGATTACAGTCAGCGATGTAAGCGTAAAATTCAGCGAAAAGCCGCTTTTCAAGGACGTGAACATCAAGTTCACGCCGGGAAACTGCTACGGCATCATCGGAGCGAACGGAGCTGGAAAGTCGACCTTCTTGAAGGTGCTTTCCGGAGATTTGGAGCATGATTCGGGCACGATTTCCGTAACGCCCGGCGAACGGATGGCGGTCCTCAAGCAGGATCACTTCGCCTATGACGGGCATTCTGTGAAGGACACCGTGATGATGGGCTACCCGAAGCTGTACGAATGCAGCAAGGCGCGCGAGGCGATTTATGAGAAGGCGGATTTTTCTGAAGAGGACGGCATCCGCGCCAGCGAGCTTGAGGGTGAGTTCAGCGAGCTTGGCGGCTGGGAGGCGGAGAACCAGATCGAGCAGATGCTCAGCGGGCTTGGACTGGAAGAGGAATTCCACGACCGTATGATGGGCGAGCTTGACGAAAGCCAGAAGGTGCGCGTCCTCTTGGCGCAGGCGATTTTCGGAAATCCGGACATCCTGCTGCTGGACGAGCCGACCAACGGCTTGGACATCGAGTCCATCACGTGGCTTGAGAATTTCCTCATGGAATTTCCGAACACGGTGATTGTCGTCAGCCACGACCGCCATTTCTTGAACACGGTCTGCACGTACATCTGCGACATCGACTATGGAAAGATCACGCAGTTCACGGGAAACTACGACTTCTGGTACCAGATGAGCCAGATCTTGCAGCGGCAGGCGAAGGATCAGGCGAAGAAGCGCGAGGAAAAGATGAAGGACTTGAAGGAATTCATCCTGCGCTTCGCCTCGAACGCCGCGAAGAGCCGTCAGGCAACGAGCCGCAAGAAGATTTATGACAAGCTGGCGCTGGAGGAGCTTCCGGTGACGAGCCGCAAATTTCCGTACGTCAACTTCAAGCAGGACCGCGACATCGGAAACAACGTGCTTGAAGTCAAGAACGTGAGCTGTTCTGAGGACGGCATCGCGCTTTTGAACGGACTTTCGCTGGTTGTCAACCGCACGGACAAGGTTGCGTTTGTCGGTATCGAGCATAATTCCATTTCCGCGCTGTTCGACATCATCAACGGAGTGAAGAAGGCTGATGACGGCGAATTCTTCTGGGGGCAGACGACGAGCCATGCCTATCTGCCGCGGGACAGCAGCGCCTATTTTGAAAACGACTTGAACATCACTGACTGGCTCAAGCAGTATTCGCGGGAGCAGGACGACGCGTACGTGCGCGGATTTTTGGGGCGGATGCTGTTTTCCGGCGACGAGTCGCTGAAGCCGGTCAAGGTTCTCAGCGGCGGCGAGAAGGTGCGCTGCATGCTTTCCAAGCTCATGCTCAGCGGCGCGAACGTCTTGATTCTGGACGATCCGACCAACCATCTTGACTTGGAGGCGATCCAGAGCCTCAATGAGGCGCTGGTCTCTTTTCCGGGGGTCGTGCTGTTCACCAGCCATGACCACGAATTCATCCAGTCGATTGCGAACCGCATCGTGGAGATTACGCCGAACGGCGTCATCGACCGCATGACGTCGTTCGACAGCTATATCCAGGACGCGCAGGTCTCTGCGGTTCGGAACGAATTCTACGCTGGAACGGGAAAGAAGATCCGCTACCGCACGTAGCGCAATGCGGAATCCGGCCGCATCATCCGTTACGGCTGAAGCTGCCGCCGCAGTTTTGAAAGGAAGTCCTGCGCTCGTTCCGCCGTCACTTCCTGCTGCGGCTGGTGGTATTCCACAAGGTTCGCCGGGATTTCATCGAGGAAGCGTGAGGGCGTGCATTCCATGACGGCCTCACGCTTCCTCCGCTTCTGGCAGGAGGAAATCAGCAGCTTGTCCCGGGCGCGCGTGATGGCGACGTAGAACAGCCGCCGCTCCTCCTCCACGTCGCCGCCGTTCTCATCGACGCAGCGTTGGTGCGGGATCAGCCCCTCCTCGGCGCCGGCGATGAACACCACTGGAATTTCCAGTGGTGTTC
>CAMWPF010000094.1 GCA_947176045.1 uncultured Treponema sp.
GTGCTTTCCGTGCATCCCGCGCGCGGAGTTGCTTCTGTCACGCTGCAGGCTGCCGCACTGCTGGCTCCGTTCGGACGGTTCGAACTTTCAGAAAACGCGCGGCTTGTAACGCGCCTCGTGATGGCTTCCAACAGCCGCGCGCTCATTCCGCCCGAGCCGGCGCGGACGCTCGCTCCCCTGCGCATGGATCCCGGCCTGCTGGTGGGAAGCCGTCCGTCCGCATGGCGCGCCGCGGACTATGAGCTGTACGAGTGGGACCGGTTTCCTGGAATCCTGTTCTTCGACACGCGCACGTATGCCGTGCAGGATGACTTTTTCCGGCGGCTGGCGTTCTTTGTGGAAAAGGCTGGATACCGCGGCAGGATCCTGTCGGACGCAGAGCTGGAGGGCCGGCACGGCTACAACGCTCATGACTACAGCGCGGAATCGCTGGCGGCGTTCTTCACGGAGGCGCGCCGCGCCGGAGCCGCGCTCAACGCGCGGGAGCTGCTCCTGCGCGACATCCTCCTGCAAAACGGCGTCATCGCTGTTGCGCCTGACGGATATTCCGCAGGGCGGGGCGCGGTCATTTCCATCTCGCAAGAGTCGCCGGACTGGCTGCGCCGCTCCCTGTCCGCCCATGAAATCTGGCACGGAATGTTCTTTACGGACGAGGCGTTCCGCAACGCGGTCGCCGCCGTCTACTATACGATCGACAGGAAGTCGCTGGACTTCATCACCGGATACTGGAACTCCCAGCCGACGTTGGGCTATGACCCGGCGGATACGTACCTCATGCACAATGAATTTATGGCGTACATCATGCAGCAGCCGCTTGCTTCTGTGGCGGCATACTTCGTGCATCTTGCGAACCGCGGCTCCGTCATGAGGGCGATGCCGGAGCTTTGCGCGTATGTGCGCGGAAACGGCGGCAGCACGTTCGAGGACGCGGCGCGGGTTTTCGACGCCTACGCCTTCGACAATTGGGGGCTTGCCTGCGGGCGCGTCTCGCTTGTTGAAAGGCGGTAGTTTTCTTTCTGCATGTTGATGTTGAACTGCCGTTCCGCGCCGATGCATGTCGGCGGCCCGTGTCCCGGCATGATGACGGTGCTGTCCTGCTGGGAGAAAATCTTTTCCTCGATATTCATGCGGAGGATGTGGTCGGAATAGCTGCTGTTCGTGCTGCCGTTCCTTCCGGCGGTGAGCGAGTCGCCGGTGAACAGCACGTTGCCGATTTTGTACACCATCGAATCGAACGTATGCCCCGGCAGGTGCATATAGTGGACGGTGAAGCCGGCAAGCCGTATCTTTCCATCTCCTGTGATGAGGGAGATGCTTTGCTCCGCGATTTCCCAGTCCGCCCCGTAGATTTTCGGCGAATAGATTTTCATGAGCGTCTTTAGGCCGTGGACATGGCTTCCATGGTTGTGCGTGATGAGGATTCCTGCGAGCTTGTACTCGTTCTCTTCAATCCGGTTGATGATTTTTTCCGTAATCCTTCCCGGATCGATGATGATTGCCTCTCTGTTCCGCTCGTTGACAACAAGGTAGCAGTTTGAAAAGCCGCCGAGGTTGAGGTGGAAGTAAATTTTCATCAGGCGCCCGTCCCTTCGATTTCTTTTGCCGGCTGTGCGGGGATGTTGAGGAACTGCGCCTTTCCGGCGGCGTCGAAGTCCGCGTCCCGGGTGTTCGACATTTTGAACAGGATGTTCTTGTGCTCGATGCTGTGGAACACCGTCCGCTTGAGGTTGCAGTTCCGGAACGACGTGTCGACGAGCTTCGCCATGATGAACCGGGAGTTGTACAAGTCTGAGTCGTCGAACGACGACTGGAAGGAATTGATTCCGTTGAAGTTGATTTGGAACAGCGTGCTTCCCGTAAAAATAGTGTGCGTGAACGTGCTTCCGGCGAACGACGAGAACTGCATATTGCATTTGATGAGGTTGCAGTCTGTAAAGACGGCGAAGTCGAACATACTCATCCGGCTGATCAATCCCTCCGAATGGACGTTTATGAACGTGCAGTGCATGAAGTTGCAGCCGAAGAATCGCTTGTTCGAAAGGTCGATGCCTGAAAACGTCATGCCGGGAGCGTTCAGTCCGATGATGGTGTCGTGGGATTTTATGTAGTCATAAATGTTCTGCTGGCTTCTTCCCGGATCAGGAATATGGTCGAGGCAGTAGTTCTTTTCGTCCGAAATGCTGCCGTCTTCGCCGAATGCCGAGACAGCCTGGTTGCAGCAGGCGCGGACGAGGCACTTGTTCAATGCAAACATGGTTTTCATGGTAAAGTATTGCGCTTTTTTAGTCAAATGATTATGATGGTCTCTGCCCGAAGGCGTTTGCCGGCGGCGCGCAGCCATGTCTGATGGAATTCGAGGGAAACAGTTGTCCGTGGATTTTGCTTTTTTGGACTCCGGCATCGGAGGACTGCCGTATCTCCGCTGCCTCAAGGAGCGGCGGCCGGCCGCGCGGTGCGTGTATGTCGCCGACACTCGGAATTTTCCGTACGGAGCAAAGGCTCCCGGCGACATTCTCCGCTGCGCATCCGCTGTAACTGAAAGGATCATCCGCCGCTGGCAGCCGGAGGCGGTTGTGATTGCATGCAATACGATTTCTGTAACGGCGTTGGAGGAGCTGCGCCGCCGCTTTCCTGAAACGCAGTTTGTGGGAACGGTTCCCGCCATCAAGCCGGCTGCGGAGCTGTCGAAGACGAAGCGCATCGGACTGCTTGCGACGGAAGCGGCCGCCGCAAGCCCGTATATCGTCGCCCTCAAGGAAAAGGTCGCGCCGGAATGCACGCTGGTCTGCCGCGGCGACAACGCGCTGGTTTCATTCATCGAACGCCGGTATTTGGAGTCAACTCCCGAAGAGCGCGGCCGGGCCGTGCTTCCCGCCGTCCGCTTCTTCAAGGATGCCGGATGCGACGCATTCGTCCTTGGCTGCACGCATTTTCTGAACATGACCGAGGACTTCCGCCGCGCCGCCGGACCGGATATGGCGGTGGTCGATTCCCGCGACGGCGTGGTCCGCCGGGCGCTTTCTGTCGGCGGCGCTGCCGCTCCTGGCGCAGGCGGCTCGGAAGCCTCCACGGAGCCGGCGCTGTATGTAACGGGATTTTCTGATGGAAGCGATGGTTCATTGTACGATGAGTTCTGCCGCAAGATGCATTTTTCGTTCTGCGGAATCTTTTCGTGATGGAGGAGTCCGCCGCGTGCTACAGGATCTCGTAGTCGGGGCCGTCGGAGCCGGCGAAGATGCGGACGCGGCACTGTTCGAGGCAGACGTCTTCATGGAAGGACGCGGGATCCGCCGCTTCGGGGCTGAGGAGGTCGTCAGGGTGGTACGAGGTTTCCAGCACGGACTCTTGGTTTTCTCCGACGAGCCGTGAGAACGCGCCGTTGAGCCGCACGATGTCGTTGACGGCGGGAAGCAGTTCGGAAAGGCGCTTTTCTTCATATTTCATCGCCAGAAAGAGCAGCTGCATTTTTTCAATTTCGGCGTGCGGGGCCGTTTCGGGAACGAATCCTGAACGGAAGCCGCAGCTGCTGCATCGCTGCCATTCCGAAAAATCTGAAAAGAAGGCGGACGGCGGCATCTTCAGCGGTTTGAGGACGGATAAAAACCACGGCACGGCACGGCCCGCCGAATAGAACGTCCGGCAGGCGAACGCAAGGTTCCGGGCGGTGCGGACGTCCGCTCCGCTGAACGTGGCGGACGCGCGCGCCGTCTGTGCGGTTTCTTGGTTTTCCGTCTGCGGAAAGTCGATGTGGTTCGGGTGCTGCGCCGCCGAAAAGTCGAGCCGGTCGCGGAACAATTTGAGCGAGTCGCCGGGCGTGTCGGCATAGAACAGCTGTACGCCGAACACCAGCTCCGCTGCGTTGAGCCGCGCCGCTTTTCCAGAGTAGCGCTTTTTATCGAACAGGGGCGGAGCCGCGCCGCTGTTTTTTCCATGCCCGCCGACCGCAGCCCGCAGCCGGAGCGGGATGTCCAACGAGCAGGGGATGCGGGCTGCGGCGCGGCACAGTTCCGCATCGATGAGTTCGGGCTGCACTGTCAGGGAGACGAAGAGCCCCGGCGCATCCCGTTCCGCATTTTGAAGCAGCCGGAGGATCTTTCCCCTGTCCGCGGAGAAGGCGTCGTCATGAACTGCCAGTTCGGAAAGCCCTTGCGCGGCGCAGGCTTTCGGTGCGGACTCTAGTTCTGCCGCCGAAAAATGGCGTGCCGCGCCGTCGGCCGCGTTGTTCACAGGAGTGGAATTCCCGCTTTTTTGCAGGCGTCCCTTTCGGATTCCGGCCAGACACTGACCTGCGTTTCGCCGATGTGCGCCTTCCGCAGCAGGAACATGCACAGCCGCGACTGTCCGATGCCGCCGCCGAGCGTGCTGGGAAGTCCTCCCTCGAGCAGCTTTTTATGGAATGCCAGCTGGGCGCGCTCCTCGCAGCCGCGCTCCTTGAGTTGGAGCGCCAGCGATTCAGGACTGACGCGGATTCCCATCGAAGAGATTTCAAGCGAGCGCTTGAGGACGCTGTTCCAGACGATGAGGTCGCCGTTGAGTCCGACGTGGCCGTCGCCGGATTCGCTGATCCAGTCGTCGTAGTCCGGGGCGCGTCCGTCGTGGATGGAGCCGTCGGGAAGCCTTCCGCCGATGCCCGCAATGAACGCCGCGCCATAGGTTTCGGCGGCCTTGTCCTCCCGCTCCTTCGGCGTCAGGTTTGGATATTCCGCGAGCAGGTCGTCGGAATAGATGATTTGGATTTTTTCAGGCAGCGCCGGCTCCAGCATGGAGTAGCGGTCGTAGATGTAGAATTCCGTACGCTTGAGGCAGCTGTAGATTTTTTTCACAATGTCGAAAAGGTGGAACACCGTCCGGTCCTTTTCGTCGATGGCAAGCTCCCAGTCCCACTGATCGACATACAGGGAATGGATTGCGTCAATCGTCTCGTCCGGCCTGATGGCGTTCATGTCCGTATAAATTCCGAATCCCGGCTTCAGCCCCAGTTCGGCGACTTTGAGCCGCTTCCATTTCGCAAGGGATTGGACGATTTCCATCTTCATGCCGCCTATGTTCGGAACGTTGAAGGAAACTGGCTTTTCGATGCCGTTCAAGTCGTCGTTGACGCCCGTTCCGGCAGGCACGAACAGGGGCGCCGTAACGCGCGTCAAGTTCAGCTCGGTGGAAAGCGACATCTGGAAAAATTCTTTGATGCTGACAATCGCCCGCTCCGTTTCCCGTGCGGAAAGGATGGGCTGATAGTTCGACGGAAATTCATACATAATGAAATGATTCTACAGCGTGGCACTTTTTTTTGCAATCGCTATTTTCGTTCATGCCGACGTTGCCAGCGTTCTGATTTTGCGGTACAGTTCCGGTACGGAGTTTCCATGATCTATCGTTTTTCCTGTGCGGACGGCTGCCGTCTGGACGGCCTGCTGCGCGCGCTCCTTCCTGAAGCGGCGGGCGAAATCGCCATGAGCAATGCGAAGATCCGCCGGCTGGTGATTGCCGGCGCGGTCCGGGTGGACGGCGCCGTCTGCCGCCGCCCTGCGTACCGTCTCGGCGCGGGAAGCCGCGTTTCTGTTTCGTATGAGCGCGAGAAATTCTTTTATGAAAGGCAGCCCGACGACATTCCGTTTGAAATGACGGCGGAGCGCGTCCTGTATGAGGACGACGCGGTGATTGTCGTTGACAAGCCGCCGTTCTTCCCGACGGAAACCACGGTCGTCGGCAGCGGGCGGCGCGACAGCCTGCATCAGGCGGTCGTCCGGTGGCTGTGGAGGCAGAATCCGTCTCTGCCCAATCCGCCGTATGCGGGCATCATGCACCGGCTCGACCGGGAGACGTCCGGCGCCATCCTGTTCACCAAGCGGCGGACGGCGAACGCGGCCGTGCATCGGATGTTCGCGGAGCGTCTGGCTGAGAAGTCGTACCGCGCCGTCGCCGTATGCTCCTCCCGCGGCGCGGAACCGCCTCCCGCGCGGTTTTCCGTGAAGGACTGCGTCGGCAGGATCAGTCCGAAGAGCGTTGCGGCGAAGTGGGGCGCCCTTTCCGAACAGCGCGGCGGACTTCCGGCGCATACGGATTTTGCCGTCCTCGGAAGGTCGTCCGTCTGCGGAAATCTTGTTTTTTATATGGAGGCACGGCCGCGGACAGGACGGACGCACCAAATCCGCGTGCATTTGTCAGGCGCGGGGCTTCCGATTTTGGGCGATACATTGTACGGCGCGCCGGAATTTGAGCGGATGATGC
>CAMWPF010000095.1 GCA_947176045.1 uncultured Treponema sp.
GCCTTACTTATCATATTTTGCACGTATCTTTCTCCTTTATGCTAATCTGACCATTTCATAGTTCGGGGGGCGGCCTTAAAATCCGGCAGCCCCCTTCCGTATAGCAGCACTGTAGAAATATGTCCGCTAGAACCGCGCACGGCGCAACCGCACCCGCTCAATATCTTCGCAGAACAATTCGCGCAAATCATTGAGTCCGAGCGCCATAAGCGCCATGCGGTCGATTCCGATCCCCCATGCAAGCACCGGCACATCGACTCCCATCGCCTTCGTCACCTCCGGGCGGAAGATGCCGGAACCACCCAGCTCAAACCAGCCAAGCACGGGATGCTTGATATGAACTTCAATCGAAGGCTCCGTGAATGGAAAGTAGCCGGGAACATACTTGACTTCCGTCGCGCCGGCAATTTCCGTTGCGAACATCTTGAGGAAGCCGAGCAGCGTGCGCAAATTCACTTCGCTGCCAAGGACGATTCCTTCCGTCTGATAAAAGTCGCTCAAATGCGTCGCGTCAACTTTATCATAGCGGAAGCAGCGCACGATTCCAAAATACTTGCCGGGAACTTCCGCCTTATGCAGCTGATGGGCAGACAAAACCGTTCCCTGGCTGCGCAAAATAAGCCGGCGCGTAAAATCACGGTCAAACTGATAGTTCCAGCCGCGGCTTCCAGAATCGCCGCCGTTCTCATGGACGGCCGCAATATTGGAAAGGTACGGCTCTTCTATGGAACGCGCGTGCGTCGGACTCTTCAAGCGGTACACATCATGAATGTCGCGCGCGGCATGAAATTGCGGCATGAACAGCGCGTCGCCGTTCCAGAATTCCGTTTCGACAAGCGGTCCGTCGAATTCTTGAAAACCGAGCGAACACAGCTTGTCCTTGACAGATTCCAAAAACTGCACGTATGGATTTGTGCGCCCCGGAATGACGCGCGCCGGAGGAACGGCAATGTTGTAGCCGCGGAACGCGCCCTGCTTCCACTCGCCGGAGGCAAGCATCTTCGGCGTAATCTCACCGATTTCATTGCCCGTAATGCCCGATTTTTGAAGTTCCGCCGCAACCGCCGCGGCATCCGGCAAAAGGCGGTATGCCACCGTCTCGCGCTCCACAATCTTGAACGGACTGCTCGCGGCGCCGCGCTTTTTCGCAAGCCCGGCAATGACAGCCTGCTCTTCTCCGGAAAGCGCCGCCTTGTCGAGCAGCCCTCCGTCCGCAGAAAGCGCCTTCTTCATAAGCCCGGACGCAATTTTCATGCGGGCGGGAAGCGCCGCACCCGTGCACTCAGCCTTCTTCTCAGCGTTCATTTTCAAAACGCCGTCCTTGGAAAGCTGTCCGAACACGCTTCCAATATCCTTGCCTTCCACGCCGAGCGCCGCGGCAATTTCCGGCAAGGAGGTTGCGCCGTTCGCCTTCAAAAACGCGACCGCGCGCTCCTCCACAGACCCTGATTCGGAAATCGCCCTCCCGGTTTCCGTAATTTCATAATACGTATGCGGCGTCCGGGAAATTTCCTGAATCAAATTTTTACCGGAAAGCCATGAAAACGCCTGGTTTGCATGACCTTCCTTGTAATCAAGCTCTTCCACCAATCTGGCGGCAGTGAGCGCATCTGTTTCGGAATAGTTCAAAAGCACCTTGATTTCCAGCGGGTGCAGGTTTTTTATGATACTTGCAGCATCCATTTGAAATATGCCTGCGGCTACCGCGAGAATTTCACATGGGAAATGTACTGAGCCCAGCTGACTCCGCGGTCATCCTTGTAATAGCGAACCTTGTCGCGCTCCATATATTTGTAATGATAGTAGCGGTTCTCCTTGGTGAAATCTTCAAGGCACGCAAGAACGGAGTTCATCGCTTCGCCGGCATCGTACGTAACGTACATACACGTATAGTAAATGCGCACCTCGTCAAACATTGGAATATATTCTATTTTTACCTTCGCCGTCTTGTCAGTTGTATGCTGATTTTCAGGAACAATGATTTTTGTAGAAAGGTCTACAGTATCAGATTCATCAGGCAGCGCGGACACCTCAGACTGGGCGAACAGAATGCCAGCCGTAAAAAATACAGACAGAAAAACAAGAACTGCTTTCTTCATATTATCCTCCAGAAAAAAATCGGGTGACTGCAATTTAAAATTGCGTATATTGTATTATTCTATCCGTTTCCAGAAAAAAATCAAGTTCCGCCGTATACCGGCCGGCGATTATTCCAATCCGAGGCTCGCCGCGGATCAAAACACGCCCAGCTATTTCCTTCGGCTTGTTCTTTGTGATGCTCCTGTAATGGACGCGCACGGCGTCCTTCAGCGCGGCGGACGCTGCGTCCGTAATGCCGTCGAAGCCGGATGCAACGCTTCCCTGGCCGCGTCCGCGGATCCGTTCATGTACAATGGAATTCCACTGCCGATAATTCCAAACCATCTGCGGCGTCCGCTCAAAACGAACCCAGCAGCACAGACGGCTGCCTTCAATCCACGGCTTTTCATAGACAATCCGCTCCTGCACTTCCGCCCGGTAGACTTCAGGCGCCTCGCCCTCCGCTGTCAGCGGTCCGATTTCTTCAATTTCAAACCGCTCCTCAACACCCCGCATCTTGTCCAGCGGCATATATCGGAATTTCCAACCGTACACCATGCCGTACAGCAGGAACGGAGCCGTTTGCTTGATGCGGCTGACAGGATAGGCGAACAGCCCGGCATCCATGTCCTGCGCCTCGGCAAGCCCCGGATAGGCGTCCAGTTCAGCCCACAATGCAATCTGAATGCGTTCCGAAAAATCACGCTGCTGCGCCGGAAGCATGTCCAAAAAGAGGAAAAGGAAGAAGAGCGGCGCGAACTGCCTGACGTTCATCGGCGGTATGCGTCTTTCCATACCTTCACCGGATTGATTCCCATCCGGACGACAAAATAGAGAAACGCGACCGCAAATCCAAACAGATGGGTGAAGTGCGAGATGTTTGAACCGCCCCGGTAGAATTGGCTGAACAGCTCGATCCCCGCATATATGGCGACGAGCAGCGGCGACGGCACCGGCAAAATTCCCCAAATATAAATGTGCGCCCGGGGAAACACAACCGCATACGCAAACAAAACTGCATACAGCGCGCCGCTCGCCCCGATGAGAACTGCCCCGTAATTCCTGGAAAAAATGTAGAACAGCAGGGAAAGGATCCCGCTCAGGACGCCGCATACAAAGTACAGCAGCAGGAATTCCTTAGAGCCGACAGCGCGTTCCAGCGTGATTCCGAAAAAAAGCAGCCCAATCATATTGGAAAGCAAGTGCATGAGGTTCGCGTGGACGAACAAGTAGGAAAGCGGCTGCCAGTAAAAATGTCCATATAGGAAAAGCTGCGGATTCAGTCCCAGATACACGCGCAACTGCGGAACCATCGACGTTAAGAAAAAGACAGCGACGTTGATGACGATGAGTATAATTGTCGCGGAAAAAAAACAGTACTGGAAAGGACGCCGGAGTACAGTTCCCGCCATTATTCCGATTCTTCCAATCCCGAAACAAGGGACGGCGGCGCGTAAGTCACCCGGTTCCTGCCGTTGTGCTTCGACATGTACAGTCCTTGGTCAGCCTGATTGACAAGCTGCTTTGGAACGGTGAGCGGATTTTTTTCGCTGTCAAATACGGCGACGCCACAGGAAATCGTTACGCGCATGTGCTGCTCCTTGAAGACGAAATCGTACGCCTCGATGCAGGAACGGATCCGCTCCGCAACAGCAATCGCATCGTCCTTTTCCGTCTCATTGAGCATGACGACGAATTCCTCGCCGCCGTAACGGCTCGCCAAATCCTGCTCCCGCAGATTCGACTTGATGAGCGCCGCAACCTGCTTCAGCACGAAGTCGCCGCATTCATGCCCGTACGTATCGTTGAAGTGCTTGAAGAAGTCGATGTCGAACATAATGACGGAAAGCGGCAGCTTCTGCACGGACGCCAAATCCAGCTTTTCCGTCAGAACATTGAAGAAATAATACTTCAATTTCAGTTCCGTCATCATGTCCGTTGAAGAACGCTCGATGAGCATTGAGTTGTTGATGGCGATGGCGGAAAGAACGCTGATCTGCTGGATGAAGTCCTTTTCGGAATCTGTATATTCCACGCTGTCCTCAGGATTGAATGAAAACCGTTCGCCCAAGAACAGGATTCCGTTGACATGGTTCTTTTGAATCAGCGGCACAATCAGCGACGGATTCAAAGAACGGAAAATTTTCATCGCAGGACTTTCCGGACACTTCTTCGCAAGGTAGCTTAAGGAAACGGGCATCTTTTCCTCGCCCAACAACGTGACAACCGGATCTGTCAAGGAAAACTGGTATTTTTCGTCCCCGGCAATGTCTTGGATGATGTTCTTTGTCTCCAACTGGAAAATGTCAGAATTCAAAAAGCCGATGACAAAAATGCCGGCGTCGGAAACACGCAGCTGCGCCATGCAGGAGAAGACGATGGATTCAAGCAGTTTGGAAGGCTCCAGCGTAGAACTAAACGAGCGGGATATTTCCAGCAATTGCTCGAGATCATATATTTTCTTTTCATATTGAGCCGACAATTCCTGAACCGTATCGTCGTTCCGCTCTTTGGCAGGCGCGGCAGTCCGCCGGCCGTGCTGTCTATGCATATGAAATGGAAATCGTTTTTTTCGTGCCATTTGAATCTACCTGCTTAATTTGTAATTATAGCATAGTTCTTCATTATTTCAAAGAAAATTTCCCACTTTTGATACTGCTGCTCCAAAAGGTCGGAACTGTCGCGGTTCCGGGACGATATCATAAGCACCTTGAGGTTCGATATGATTTCGCTCGTCGGCTTTTTGGAATCCTGCACCAAATCCACGACATGCTTGTAAAGCCTGTTCAGCGCGTTGGTCTCCGATGAAATCAACTTTATCGCTTCCGCATTGATTCCCGAAACGAGCTGCTCCAACTTTTTAAAAAAGTCCTGATCTTTGTGACTGTCCTTGAGGTAGCCTTCCAACAGGGAGACCGCATACTTGCTGCCCGTCGAAAACGAATCTTCAAACTGCTGGACGTTCTTCTCAACATCCAGCGCCGCGTAGACATCCGCAGAAAATTCCGTCTTGTACGTCGGATTGTTGAAAAATCCCTCGATGACAATATTGTTGAACAGCGCCTTTATGGAATCCGGCAGATAGATATGGCAGAACGTCTTGAGAATTTCCATCGGAAGAACCCATAAAAATGCCGCCTGCGATCCGGCGACCAATTTTTCACTCATCTCAGCGTTGTAGCCCTGCATTGTTTGCAGCGGCGCATCGCCGAACAGCTCCGAAAGCTTGCTGCGGATATTTTCATTTTTCGCCTCAGTCTTGATGCGCTGCTCGTCCGCCTTGAACTTCGTCTGCATAATCATTTCAAAATTCCTGCACGCAGAATCCTTGTATGACGAAGCCTTCGGCTGGTAATTGGAATCAGCCTTGCTGTAGCAGATAAGCGTCCGGATCTTTTCCGGAGAAACAATGTGCTTGAGGACATAGGCGATTTTCTTGATGTTCGCCGCGAACAATTCCAGCTCCGCCTGATTCACCTGTCCGGACTTCCGCAGCTGCGCCAGAGCCGACACCATGCTCACCGTCGAGTTGGTCAATGTAAGTCCGGCGACTTGAAAATACAAGTCCTCCAGAATTTCAGAAAATTTCTCGATGGACGCCGGCTGATAGGACGGCTCGTACTGCAAATCCGCGGAAATATACTGCGGATCAAAAATCTGAAGGACCGTTACAAAATTAAACTTGCAGAAATCCACAAGGAGGTGCAGGGAATTCAAGTCGCTGTCAATCTTTCTGAAAACATCCGAATTGAGCAGCCGGAGGACGCGGTCCAAATTGCGGCGCTGGCGGTCAAAAACCTGCGAAGTCGTCATGCTTGATTCCGCAAGCTCCCGCTTGCGCTCTTCATACGAAAGCGACTCGATGACCTTCTGGTCGGCGGGGGAATATCCGGTGAAGACCAGCTGCGCTTCAAACCGCCGCGAACGCTGCAAATCGTTTCCGCCGATGGTAACATAAAACAAGTCGTCAAGCGGCTTCGCATTGACGTACAGGACGCGCATCGCCTCCGCAAAATTCGGCAGGAGGCAGCCGTTCTTGTAAATTTCCGGCTGATAGGACTTGCGGGCGGGTGCAAGCTTCTGAATCCGCATTTTCTGCTGGCCGTCCGGGGAAGGG
>CAMWPF010000096.1 GCA_947176045.1 uncultured Treponema sp.
CGCGCTTCTTTCTTTCCGCCTCCTCGTCCTCTTTCTTCTTCTCCTCCGCGAACTCCTTCGACTTCGCGGCCGCATCTTCCTTGAGCCTCTTGTTTTCCGCCTCAAGCTCTTCCAGACGCTTCTTTTCCTCATCCGTCATGGATTCCTCCTGAAATTCTATCTTGTCGCTGAAGCTCACCGCCTCAACGCGATCTCCGTCGCAAAATGCGCTCTGCACCATGAGCTGCTCCAACCCCTGAATCTTCGGCGGCACGGCGCCGGTAACCGCCAGGCTGTGCAGGTACCGCTTTCCGTCGCTTGCGCGCCGCGGAATTGTCACGCTCCAGCCTTCGTACGTTCCGCTGCCGTCACCCGCGTCATCAAACTGCCTGTCAAGCTCCGGGTGCAGGATGACGCGCCCGACAAGCACCTTCTCTCCCGGATGCCCGGCGTCCGGGTAGATTCCGTCAACCGACAGCACGTCGCCGAACTTCGGGAAGTTGTCCCTGCGTGCGGCCTCATGTCCGATGCTGACCGGGCGCGGCGGGACGAACGTTTCCTGAATCTCCCGCAGATCCTGCTCCGTGATTGCAGCTCCGTCCGCGCCGAACGTCCCTGTCCGGCACAGCTGCCATGTCCGTATCTTCTTCATGGCTTTACCGTACCATGCTCCAGTCCGGCGCAGGCTGCGCCAGGGACGGCGTCCACGGACAGGAAGACCTTCTGTCTCCGGAAGAACGCCCGGCGCATCTCCCTTCTTGCGCCGCGGCTTCCGCTCCATCCGGGCAGGAAGAGCGCCGCGTCGCAGACACGCTGCATCGTGGCACTGACCTTCATGTAGTCGTGCCATGAGAATTCCGATCCGCCGTCAATCCACGCCGGATTCATGACGGAATGCCCCTTTGCCATCAACATGGCTTCCGCCTTGTTGAATTTTTCCCGATAGTCCGGGTCGCCTGTGATTTTTCCTGCAATGTAGATTTTCATGCCCTGATTGTAGCCATGGAGGCGAGGAATGCGGCTTTTCCTGTGCACTGGCGAAAATTCAAAAAGGGCCGGAATGCGCCTTTCCTGGCGAAACCGAGTAATATTGCGTCTGGAATTTGTTCACCGAAATCACCGATGTTTTCACCGCAAAAGCGCTGATGTTTTCTGGCGCCTTGGATTCACGCTTCGGGATGGAAATTCTGATTTTTAAGGAAAATGAAAAAGCCCCGGACATCCGGGGCGGAGAATCAGTAGTCAGCGTCAGGAATGCGCTCAAAGACGGCGTTCTTTATTTGACAACTTCAAAAAAAGTCGAACCATAAAGGTAGTCCTCGCCACTTTCATCTATGACCCGGAGCGACTTTCTTCCGGCTGGATCTGTATCGACAGAAAGCACTTCATAGACCTTTCCGACAATCAAATCTATGTTCGGCGATTTTACGCACCTGACCATCAGTTCGTCCCCCTTCTTTACAACGGCGAAGGATTCGGCAGAATAGCCGTTCTCCTTGCCCGAATCATCAACAATCCTGTAGATGTCTCCTTGTGATTCAAGCATGGACACTTTGTATTCTTTGCCAACTGTCAAATCAAATTCCTTGTCAATGCATTTTACAGTCAATCGATCTTCCTCTTGAATTTGAATTCAACCTTGCCAATATTTTTGCATTGGTACCAATGAACTTCTGCCTTCATTTCCTGCTTGGTGTCGCCGTTGTAAAGGATCGCCGTGCCCCTGACTTTATACCAATCCTTTTCAGATGTCAACGTCCCGTCCTGCATCGGATACTGCTGCACAAGCCGGCTTCTGTCCCGAATTCCTTTGCCTTCCGCGATGACCTTCACACCCGTCACCTCGGTTCCTTCCTTAATGTACCATGGAGACTCCTCATCCGGCATCCTCACGTCCTTGTTGATGTCCACATGGAACCGCCGTGCCATCGCGCCAACCGACCGCCCTGTCGTCCAGTTCCGCTCCAACATCTTCCGTACGGCGTCTATCTCTCCCTGCACCCCGTACTCCTTCGCGCGCCGCACCTGCGACTCAAGCTCCTCCCACCAGCTGCTGCCGTCAAGCGGATATGCTCCGAAGCCTTCCATCGCCGGATCTGCGGCGGACGGCTTCCGCCATCCTTCCGGCAGCTCCGCAGGATCGTAGATGCCGCGGATGGTCGAGCGGCAGTTGAGGTGCAGCGGCGGCCAGTGCCCCTGCCAGAATGGATCGCCATACGGAAGTACGACGGGCTTTTCCGCGAACGGGCGGCAGATGTCGCTTGTTCGTGCGTCATCGATGGCGACCAGCTCCAGCGCGAGCGGCGGATCCTTTTCGAATCCCATCGCCCGCCCCGCGTTGTAGGCGGTCTGCGCATTGGTGCGGTAGACTGTCTCCCAGTACCATCCCGAGGACGGCCCCATGCCCACCTTGTCAAGCAGTTCGTCCTTCGTCATCCGCAGGAACTGCTTCAGCCCCCCGCCGTCTTCCACCGCCCGGACAAGTTCGCCGTTGATGCGCCGCAGAAGGTCGCCGTCCGCGATGCGGCTGGCCGTGAACGCGCGGAACCGGAGCTTCGCGCTCAGCCTGTCGTAGTCGATCTTCGACAGGACGCTCCGCTTCCTCAAGTATTCCACAGCCTCCGCATAGGGCAGGTTCTCGATGTCCTCCGCAGCAGGAGCCTCCGCAAACTCTTCGTGCCGCACCGCATGGTCAAGCCCCATCAGCGCGCACCGTGTGAAGTACTGCGCCGCCTGCGAGACCGCCGTCCAATCGGCGGCCAGCGCCTTCTGCGTCCTCAGCAGGTCATGATTCCGTTCCGCGGCGGCGATGTAGTCTTTGAGCCTGTTTGCAGCACTTTCGGAGATCATGAGCCATGCCGCGGCGGAAAGGCGGTTCATCCGGCGGGCGAACGACTCTTCGGCGGGCGCTATTTCTTGAAAAAAAAATCGTCCCGCGCGTCGTCGCTGAATCCGAATCCCTGCTGCGGCTTCACGAACGCGTCCTTCCCGTCGGAAGGCTTTGGCAGATGTATCTTCTTGTACAGCGCCGACAGGCTCACCGGGATGCCGCGGTCGACGGCGTCCCTGATGACATCCCATCCCGCAAAGTCGGAACTGTCGATGTCATAGGATGGCGGCGTCTCCCCGGGGAAGTTGAGCGCGGTGAACGCGTCCACAAGCTGCTGGTCGGACTGCTGCAGGGCGTAGGCATCCCCCCTGATGATCTCATTGTATGTCTGCGTGTGCGTGTCGCTCTGCGCGCGGGTGCCGTACTGCGCTTCATTGGTGGAGAGCGACTGCGCCGTCAGCGCGTATGCGATTTCTGTATTGCAGCACTCGACGATTGTGTTGAAGTCGTTGATTTGCGAAGACACGACCTGCACTTCGCGCACGTTGCCGAGCGCGCCAGAACTTCCCGACTCCCAGCCGCGCAGCGCGGCGGTCAGGCTCTGCGCCGTCTTCGTCGCCTCCGCCTCGGTGCGCGCGTCAAAGATGGCGAGGATTGACGGCGCGCCAACGATCTCCGCCGCCTGCGCCCAGAAGCGCACGCCCAGCCGCTTGAACTTCCAGAACACATAGGCGGCGCGGAGCGTAGGGCGCCCCCACCGCGACAGCTCCCCGTCATCGTTGCGGTGGACGATGAATTTCAGCTTGTCGTCCAGCGGGATGTTCTGCGACGTGATGACAGGCGTCCCGAACGCAAGGCTTTCGTCATACGGAAACGACAGTGCCGTCCGCGGGATCGGTACAAAGCCGTAGGGAATATAGAATCCTCCGGAGAATTTCCAGAGGATCTCGCACGCGGCGATTCCGAACGGAACGGCGTTCAGCAGGATGTTGTTCAACTTGTAGAACGTGTTGAATGGAAGCAGCCTGTCGCAGGCCTTGTCAAGCCGGCTGTTCCCGCTGGGCGTGAGCGTGCCGTACATCTGAAGGACCTTCGTCTTCCTGTCCTGTATCAGAGATTCGATCCTGCCGTCGTCGCGCATCCGCTCGAAAACGCTCTCGCGCTCGTCCACCGAAGACAGCCATGCGTCCGTGTCATTAACAAGCCCCGCTATCGAGCGGAACATATTGAGGTTTATGATCTGTGAAGTTGCTGATTTTGTCCGTGCCATGTGATACCGTCCTATGCAGGACGGTATCACATGGCACAGGTCTTTCTGCCTTTCCAGTAGGCTAAAGCCATGGGAAGCGCCTTTCCGCTTCCGCCAGCTTCTCCGCGGCCATAAAGACCGGCGGCGGGTCGACCGCGCAGGACTTCCATGCACAGACGGCAAGGAATGCTGCCGCAGCAGCGTCCCCGTGCCTGCTGCCTTTCATGCCTCGGTCGGCGAGCTTCACGGCGGGAATGGTCGGAATGCCGTTCTTGAGCGTTACGATTGCAAAGTCCGCCTTGATCACGTCGTCGTCAGGAACGGTGAAGTCTCCGCTCTCCATGAGCGACTTCGTGGCCGGAATGAATTCCGCATACCATGCGCCCGTCTCCTGCACCCCGACTATCGCGCCCGGATGCCTGAGCTCCATTGTCTCCGCAAGCTGCATTCCGATTCCGCGCTTGTCATAGCATCCGCCGCCAAACGTTCCGAGCGCCTTCAGATAGTCTGTGACAAGGATTGAAAGCTGCTCCTGGCATCCGAACGGACAGTTCCTGACCTCGACGACAAGCCTCGCTGCAAGCGACGTCCTTGACACTTCCTCACAGAACCAGAAGAGCGAGAGGTCTCCATACCGTCCTATGTCCGCTCCGAAGTACACCTTGCCTTCAAGGATTCCGAGCGGGGGACGTATGTCCTGATTGAAAAAGCGCTCAATTTCGCGGGCTTTCCGCCGCTCGCTTCTGTGGAGGAAGTCGTCGGAGCATTCGAGCCGCCGGATCGGAACTTCGCAGTCCTCCGTACACAAGTCAAGCAGCCCGCGCCCGAAATAGCGGCTTCCTGAGGCTCGCGGAACCACGTCAAGCTCCTCGTCAGGATTGTCACGGTAGATCCTGTACATCCGGCGGACGAATTCCTGCTCCGCCTCCGCGCTCCATTCCTTTTTCTGCGTAAGGCAGATCCGCCGGTACAGCCCCTGCGAGACCGACTCACGGAACGTAATCCTATGGAGGCTCCACTCGGTCTCCTTGCCCGCACGGATGTCCTTGACCAGCCGGCAGAACGGGTTGTCCTCGCCGTTGTGCGTAGAGATCACCCGTATGCGTCCGCCCCAGATAGTCAGAGCCTTCGCCGCCTGCAATACGCTCTCTAGATCGTCAAAGAATGCCGCTTCGTCAATGACGACGTTCCCCTGCTTTGAGCGCAGCGAGCGCGGCACGCCCGGAAGCCCTGTGATTTCAGCGCCGGAGGCGAACACGATCCTGTAGGTCGTGATGCTCTTGTCCGGGTCGTCCAGCAGGGCTTCCTCTTCAATTATGTCGCTTGCTGCATAGCCCAGCTTCCGTGCCCATTCGCCCGCATCCTCGATATACTGGCGGCAGTTGTCCTTGTTGAAGCTCATGTAGTATGTGTTGCTCCAGCCGTGCGTTGGAGCCGCGTCCAGCACGGAGTCGATCGCATCAGTCCATGAGATGCCGCACCGGCGGCTCTTCTCTATGACTTTAAGTCCGCTTCTGTCCTCAAGCCATTCCTTCTGGTACGGCAGGAAGAGTTCGAGCGGATCACCGCTCGCTGTCGCCATCATAGGTTACCTTCAGCCCGAGGATCTTCGCCTTGACGAACTCAACGCGCTCGTCGCTCCATCCGGCCTTCTTGCCTTCGCTTTCAACCGTCTTCGCCGCCTCGAACAGTCCCTTCCGGTATCCGCGTTCATACTCAAGCTTGATCCTCGCGATGCGGGTCTGGGCGTCGGAATTCCGTGCGACCGCCTTCAGCAGCTCCTCCGGCGATATAGTGGAGAAGTCCTCGAACTTGTTCACTTCCTCGAGCAGCTTTGCCTGCACGAGCTGCACGCTTGCCTCTGCGATGTTCAGTCCCGGAGTCCTGTCAAGCTCGCTCACGATCGCGACGGCTTTTTTCGCGGAATCCCTGTAGGCCTTCATCTGCGCCGCCTGGTCGACGAGCGTCCGTCCGACGCCGCTCTTGCTCACATCGTACCCTTCGGACTTGAGGATCTCCACGATTTTCTTCTGCGGCAGCTTCTCGTTGTAGAACATCGTGACGATGCGCTCCACAAGCCCCTGCAGCTCTATCTTGTTACGCCTGGGCAAGG
>CAMWPF010000097.1 GCA_947176045.1 uncultured Treponema sp.
CTTCTCGCCTCCCCCCACATGATTCTAGCTGACGACCGTCCACTCCGCCCATCCGTACTACTCGGAGATGGCCGATGCGTCGCCGTCCTCCCAATAGTTGAAGGTGCTTTCAAAATAGGATTCGGTGTTGGCGACGGCGCGCCACTGCATGCCGCTTGCTGCCGCAGGAACGGTGAAGTTTACACGTCCCGTTGACATATTCATGAACACGAGGTAGTCGCTTCCGCCGGAGACTTTCGAGCCGTTTATGCGGAGCCACACGCACTTGTCGCCGTCGGATAATGTGGATGCGCCGTCCTCCTTCTTGAAGTCGTATGGAATGTCGTAGGACGACTGGCGGAGCGCCGGCTCGTTCTTGCGCAGGTTCAGCATGTACTTCATGAACATAAAGTTGCCGTTTACGTCCTGCTCGTTGCCGAACGTGCCGAAGTTGTTGTGGTACGTTCCGCTTCCGCCTGTAGAGGCCGTGTGCGGGGACGCGGTGTTTATCATGGCGTAGTTGTTCCATGTCGCGACGCTGTCGACGTTGTACGGATTGTTGTTTCCGTTCTGCGTGCGGCACAGTTCGTCGCCGTAGACAATCATCGGAACGCCGCGGCTCATCATTTGGAGCGCGATGTAGTTGCGCGCCGCCTGCCGCTTGTTCGCTGGCTCTGTGCCGAAGCCGAGCGTGTTGTAGTCGCCGTTTCCGCCGTCGCTCGGTCCAAACGGCCACTCCAGCGTGGAATTGAGCGCGTTTCCGGCTCCTTGGTAGCTGCACAAGTCGGCGAGCGTGAAGCCGTCGTGCGCGACGACGAAGTTTACGGACTTGTGCGGGCCGCCCTGGTCGTTGAAGTTGTTGTAGTCGCCGTTGATGTAGTCGTTGAGCGCGCCGCGGCTGCCTGTTCCGACATAGCTGCGGATTGCGTCTCGGAAGCGTCCGTTCCATTCGCCCCAGCCGGACGGGAAGTTTCCAACTTGATAGCCGCCCGGCCACTGCGTGTCCCACGCTTCGGCAATCATTTCGGCATTCCGGGAGGCGCCAAGCGCGGCGATGTCCGTGATAGTCTTTGCGGAGGCGCTGAACACCCATTCGTCGCCGCTCTTCTCCCGTCCGAGAACCGGCGCCAGATCGAAGCGGAAGCCGTCCACGCCCATGTCGTCGAGCCAGTACGTGAGCGAGTCGAGGATCAGCTTGCGGACGATCGGATTGTCGCACTGGAGGTTGTTGCCGCAGCCGGTCGTCTCCCAGTAGCTCTTGGAATTTGCCGTAAGGGCGTAGTATGTGCTGTTGTCAAGCCCGCGCATAAAGGTGAGTTCCGAAGTTTGGAAATCGTCCTTGTCGCCGTACCATGTTCCGCCCTCGCCGGAATGGTTGAACACGACGTCGAGGTACACTTCGATTCCCGCGGCATGGAACGCGGCGACCATCTCCTTGAATTCCTTTGTCGGGCCGCCGTAGGATTTGTCGCTTGCGTAGCGGCGGTCGGGCGCGAAGTAGCCGTAGGTCATGTAGCCCCAGAAGTTTCCGCCGGGCGCGTCGTCGGGGTTCGCGTCGTTGTCCGTCTCGTGGACGGGGAGCAGCTCGATGGTGTTCACGCCGAGCGCCTTCAGATACGGCGCCATGAGCGCGGCTCCGGCGTAGGTTCCCTGCTTGTCGGCCGGAATGTCGGCGACGCCTTCAAATCCGTCGATTCCGCGCAGGATGGAGGACAGGGACGCCGACGAACTGTGCCTGGTGAGGCCGCGCACATGCGCCTCGTAGATGATGGCGTCCTTCTGCGCAATCTTCGGCTTTGTTCCGAATCCCGTGCCGTCGTCCACGACGACTGATTTCGGGGCGTATCTTCCTGTGTCGAAGTTGCGCCGCGCCGCGCCTTTGTACGCCTCTCCGCCAGTTCCGTACATTCCGCCGTCCATCGCGCCGAGTGCGGCCGGATTGCTCTTGTCATGGGAGATTTCGCGCGCGTATGGATCGAACAGCACTTTGTTCGGATTGAATCGGTTGCCGGCGTTGTCGTAGTCAGCTGAAAATCCTTCGCCGCTGCCGCCGCGCGTCCAGCCGTCCGAATACGTCCAGTTCGGCCCCCATGCGCGGAACGCGTACAGCGTTCCGGCTTCGACGCCGTTCAGCTTCGCGCGCCAGAAGTTGTCGCCGCCTTTTTCCATCCAGTAGTCGTATGCTGCGTCTTCGCCGTAGTTCTTGTCATAGATTTCCAGAAGGATCCGCTCCGCATTCGCCGAATAGACGGTGAACGTCGCCGTGCTTCCGCTGATGAGCGCGCCCGGCTCGCTGTCGAAACTCCAGCCGAAGCCGTCTTCGGCGCCGTTTTCGTCCACCGGGCTGAACGGGCCGTCTGACGGATAGGTGAAGCCGAGCTGCGGCATTATGAATTCGTATGTTTCGGTTTCGGAGGCGGCGAATCCGGCTTTCACGGCGAACGCCTTGATGGTGACGGCTTTGTCCGCCGGAATTGAAATTCCAGCGGCAGTGTACCGCGCGCTGCTGGCCGTCGGCTTGCTTCCGTCCGTCGTGTAGTATATGGAGACGCCGTCCGGCTCCGGCTCGCCGTCCATGGTACGGCACGCGAGGTAGACGGTCCGCATTTCTCCGGCGGCTCCGCGCTGCAGCAGGTCGGTGAGCGCCGTTCCGTCCTTTGCTTCCAGCCGCGGCGCGGGCGTCTTCAATGTGATTTCGCCGATGTCCGTCGGTTTTCCGCTTTCTACGGTTATTTCTGTTTGGAAGAAGATTGTTCCGTCGATGATGACGTAGAAATTCCACGTTCCCGGCGCGACAGTTTCAATCGTGCTGGTTCCGGCCGCAAGTCCCTGCTGCCGTTCGGAAAGCGGGTCGCAGACTTGGACGGTCGCACCGCCGTTCGCGGCGTCCGCAGTGTATCGGACGGAGCCTGCTTCCAGCCTGTAGCGTTCGGGCGTGCCGGGCGTGCCGCTTCTGATGTCCGCCGCAATCTTCGCCGCGTCCACAAGGCTTGCGTGGACGCCGGAGGGGACGAGCGCCTCCACTGCCTCCGGCGCAACCGCCGAGCTGTCGAACGATTCCGCCTCGAGCAGCTCCGCGAAGACGTTTCCGACGGCGGTCGTCTCCCACGTGACGGAAACGGTGTTCTCGCCCGACTCGATGTCGGTTGCGGCGCGCATGACGACGCCGTCCATCTTCTTCAAGATATTGTCCACCGTGCGCTCCGCGGCGACTGTGACGACGCGGTTCTTTCCGACGGGGATTTTCTCGATGACTGCGCCGCCTTTTCCATTGGAGGCGTCGGATTTTGCCTTGATGTCGGACATCTTTTCGCCGGAAACGGTGATTTCCGCGCCGGTGATTTCCTCAAGGAGCAGTGCGCGGCCGCTTCCGCTGTTGATGCGCAGCGTGCCGTATGCTCCGCCGGCTGGATCTGCGTGCGCCGGCGGCTTTCCGTCCAGCAGGTTTGAACAAGATGCGGCGAGCAATGAGAGCGCGGCAATGAGCGCGGCAGAAGTACGCCGGAAGACGGTATGCAGTTTTTTCATTTGCTGCCTCCTGTTGAATAAGTGCCGAAGTCGAAGTCGATGTTTCCGCCGCCGGGCGTTTCCTGCACGGGCGGTTCGGTCGTGTCGCCGCCGGATGATTTCTTCGTGACGGTTACCGAAGCGACGTTGCTTTTTGCGGTGAGGGTTTCAGGGTCGGTGGAGCTTGCGGCCTGGCAGATGTAGTACTGCGTTCCGACGACCGATGTGGTTGGGGTGAAGGATGGACTCGTTTCGGCAGGAATTGCCGTTCCGTTTTTTCCGTCGCGGCCGGTTTTAAACCACTGGTAGGAAATCGTTCCGCTGTCGTTTTCACCGGGCTGTGCCGTTGCGGTGAGCCTGGCGGTTCCGCCTTGTTCGACGGTCTGCTCTGGAGGTGAGACGGTTATTTCAGGCGGAAATACGTCGTGGGGGGGGGTGATGCCATCATCGGCAGATGAATTTCCGCCGCTGTGCTTACATGCTGGAAGAATACCCATGGAGACGATGGATACCAAAGCTAGGACAAAAGATGCACGTTTCATAAGCGCTCCAAAGAAGGTTTCAAACCTTAGTAAAGGTCTCTCCGAATTATTTTTCCTGTAGTCCGCTCCTTTTATCGGTAGGTGTTTTGCCCCATTATAGGCGCACTCCTTTCATTTGTAAAATTCTTTTATAACAAAACGTAACATTTTTATGATGTTTTTTTCCGAATTTTCAAAATGTGTAGTATAGTGTAGGGGCGCGGATGCGCGTCGGAGGGAATTTCTGGAGGCTTCAAAATGAAAGAAATCCGTCCGCCGGCGGCTGTCTGCGCGCTGGCAGTTTTTTCCGCTGCATTTATGCTGTCCGTCTCCTGCGCCACCGGGAATTCTGCCGGGACGTCCGCAGGCGGACTGTTTTCGTTCTGCGGCGACCCGGAGTACGTCAGCCCGCACAATGTGTCCGCTGCCGCCGCGGAAAACCAATCCGAGGGGCTTTCCGACGGCTGGTGGCGGAATTCGGCGTTCTACCATATCTGGGTCAAAAGCTTCGCCGATTCCGACGGCGACGGCTGCGGCGACTTCAAGGGCATCGAGAAGAATCTGGACTACATTCAGAATTCCGTCGGCTGCGACGCAATCTGGCTTTCCCCCATTGTCGATTGTTCGGGGAAGAGCCGCGCCGCCGACATGAACATGCACGGCTACGACGCGATCGATTATTACGCCGTGAACGACTGCTTCGGCACCGAGGCGGATCTGGTTTCCCTCATCAACGCCTGCCATGCGCGCGGCATGAAGATCATCTTCGACTTCGTTCCGAACCACACGTCTCCCGAGCATCCCTGGTTCAAGGCTTCCGCGGCGGGCAGGGCGGGAAAGCGCAGATGGTACTTATGGAGCGGGAAGAAGCTGCGCTGGGATCCGATGGGAAGCACGGACAGCTGGCACCAGTATGGAACGGCGTACTACTACGGCGCGTTTTGGAGCGGAATGCTGCCCGACTTGAATTTCAGGAACTATGAAGTCCGCGAGGAGATGAAGAACGTTGCGCGCTGGTGGCTGAACAAAGGCTTCGACGGCTTCCGGGTGGACGCGGTGCGCTATCTGGTGGAGGACGACGGCGTGTATGTGGACACGGCGGAGACGCACCGGTGGTTCCAGGAGCTGCTCGCGGACGTGCTTGACGTGTACGAATCTCCCAAATTCATGGTGAGCGAATCATGGATTGAAGGAAGCCGTTCCGCGCTGGACGCCTATTTCGGCGGCGGTACGGAATTCCAGATGGTGTTCGACTTTGAGCAGGGACGGCCGTGCATTTCCAGCGTCCAAAACGGACGGGACCTCACCGCTTCAACCCTGCGGGGAAATCCGTCGCCGATGGCGCCCGGCGGCGGCAGAAGCTACGGCACGTTCCTTGGAAACCACGACGAGTACGCCGGACGGCTGGGAACGCGCGTCGGCGCCGACCCGAAGAAAATCAAGCAGGCGACGGCGCTCTCCCTGCTGCGGCCGACCGTTCCGTTCATCTATTACGGCAACGAAATCGGACAGAAGGAGACGAGCTATTCCGGCGACCATCGGCTGCGCGGCGAATTCCAATGGGACGACGCGAGGGCGCAGATGGCGGACGGCGTCTCTCCGCTCGCGCTGAACAAGGCGGTCCTTTCGCTGCGGAAGGCGTACGCGGAGGCGTTTTCCGACGGAACGGTCGTAAAGCTGGCTGCGGCCGACCCGCGGTTCCTTGCGTACTTCATCGAAAGCCCCTCCGCCCGCTTCCTGTGCGTCTACAATTTCTCCAATGCGTCGGCGGAGTCGGCGCGCTTCTCCGGCGTTTCCGCCGAGTCTGCCTTTCGGAATGCGTCCTGCCTGATCGGCGATGCCGCCGCCCCGCGCCCGGACTGTTCCGGCGGCACGGTAACGGTGCGGAACCTTGCGCCGTACGCGTACCGGCTCTACCTGCTCGACAGGGCGGGACCGAACGTGTTCGACGACGAAACGTATACGGCGGGCGGAACGTACACGCCCGTAAACGATCCGGCGCCGATCTTCATGCCGTCGTCGTCCATGTACCTCCGCGGCTCGATGAACGGCTGGGGTGGCGAAAAGATGGCCGGCGCGCGGAATGCGGACGGCGACATGATATGGAGCTGCACGTTTTACTTTTCCGAACCGTGCCGGATTGAATACAAGTAC
>CAMWPF010000098.1 GCA_947176045.1 uncultured Treponema sp.
GCTAGAAAACATTCCGGCAAACGTCAAGTCTGAACGCCGCCCGCGCCTTATTCATCGAGATGATGGCACATATTTTTATTTCATGCAAGAGAAAAACCAGCATTTCTTACGAAAAACAAGCCAAAATTCTGAAATCATTGCGGTTTTTCGCAATCAATTACATTTTATACAGGATGAAATCTGTTTTCGCAACTTCCGCATCAAGCGCATTCTGATGAACGACGTCCGCATCGGCAAAATACAGATACTGCCCGTGCTTCACGGACAGTTCGTCCGCAAACCAGCGGCTCCAGCTGTCCGCCCCCAGTCCTGCGGCGGCGTCCTTCGCCAAGAATTCCGGCGGCACGGCGAATCCAACGACATTGGCGCAATCCTTGATCCGGCGCGCGGCATGAACCAATGCGGAAATCCACGCCGCCGCGTCGTCGGCGGAATCAAGCGCGCCGCCCGCAGCAGGAACGAAAAACACGGCGGCGCCGCGCTCCTCAGCCCTCTTCAAATCCGCGCGCAGGACGGCAAGCGCCTCCTCGTTGTACGTTCCGGGAGAAAGCTCCACCGCCGGCCGCGGAAGGACGACGGCATACACCCGTTCCAACGCGGCAGCTCCATCCGCCGCATCCGCTCCGCCGGAAGCCGCCGCCACCTGCTCCAAAGGAACGGACGGCGCCGGCATCGTCCGGAGCGGAACATTTCCGGCAATCAAAAAAAGCGCGTTTCCTTCCGATTTGAACAATGGTTCCAATTTCATGACAGCACCTCGAAGACAGTTGAATTCTGGGGGAAACAGCATCAGTACGCGAGCTTGAGCACATCGAACAGGTCGTCCGCCGTCATGCTGCGCGGAAGCGTATTCATGATTTCCAGCTGCCCGGCGTCCTCCGCAACCAACGCGAGCTGCTCCACCGAAACCGACAGCTCCTTCAACCGCACAGGAAGGTTCGCCTTGGCGAGCCGCTGGCGGATGTTCTCCGCGAACGCGGCGGCAGCCCCCTCCCTTCCGACGCCTTCCGGCAGGCATCCCATGAGCCGCGCGCATTTTTCAATTCTGTCCGACTTGAATTTTCCAGCATCTTCGATAATGTACGGAAACAAGATCGCCGCGACCAGCGAACGGGAAATCCGATAGCGCGCGTTCATCGCAAGCGCAAGCAGCGTCGCGACTCCAACCGAACTCAACGCCGCCGCGACGGACGCCGTGCAGCCTGCCTGCGCCAAAAGCGCGTCCGCCGGCGTCGTAACTTCCAGCGCCTTCGTGCCGTCCAGCGCCATTCCCATAAGCGCCAGCGCCTTTTCAGCGAACATATCGCTGAAAAACGACGCCTTCTGCGAAAGGAACGCCTCAACCGCAAGGCACAGCGCTTCCAACGAAATGGAAGCCGTCTGGTTTTCCGTCAGTGAAAGCGTCAGATTTGAATCCCAAATCACCAGCTGGCACCCGCTGCGGCACGCCTTCAAAAGCGCCGCCTGGCGGTTCCTCGAATCGATGACAGGAACGGCAGCCGTAAAAACAAACGGCGCACGGATCGTCGTCGGAATGCAGATCAGCGGAAGCGGCTCGCGCTCCGTAGCGGCGCCGTCCAAAAAATCGTATATGCCCCGCTCCTCATGGAACAGCGCGGAAACTGCTGCGCCGACATGAAGCGCCTTCGTTCCGCCGGCAGCGATGATTCCGTTCACGTGTCCTTTCCGCGCCAAGACAAGCGCCTGTTCGATTTCCCGCGACGCCGCGCCGTCCGCAAGATTGTCGAATATAAAATACTCCGCTCCCTTTTCCTTCAACGGCTGGAGGATTTTTTCCTGCAAGGAAACTTCCTTGAGGACAGGATCCATGATTATCATAAAGCGCGCGCCCTGTCCTTTTGCAAGCTGCAGCAGGCGGGTGATTGTGTACGGCCCTAAAACAATGTGCTGGGAAATTTTGAAAACCAAATCTGTCATCATTCCTCCGAATACGGTACAAAAAAAGACGGAATTTCCATTCCGTCTTCCTTCATTCTGAAAAATTAGGTTCCGCCATGCCGAACTTACAGTCCGAAACTCTCCATGATGCGGTCTGCGGCGGAAGCAATCGCCGCGCTGTTCAAATAAGACGGATCCTGAATTTTTGCCTTGATTTCGGCAACGCGGTCGGCGCGGACGTTCGGCGTCTCGGCGGCGACCTGGTTCATATAGTAGGCCTCCGCCATTTCCTTCGCTTCTTTTGAGACAGAAACCGAATCCACTCCAAAGGTCGATTTTTTCGGTTCATTGGTGCGGCGTGCGTTCTGTACGTTGTTGAGAGGATTGATTCCTCCAATTTTATTTGTCATCATTTCGTCCTGCCCCTCCACCGCTTTAATTATCGGTAGATTCATCAGAAAATTGAATTTTTTTTACGCCTGAAATAAAAATTGCAAATTCCCCTTTTATTGACCCTCTGGCGGAAAAGATGTCGCGCAGTTCCGCCGCCGTCCCCTCAATAATCTCCTCATGCAATTTCGTCAGCTCGCGTCCAATCACAAGATTGCGGTTACAATCAATATCGGCAACATCCGCCAGCAACTTTACAATCCTGAACGGAGATTCGTACAGGACGACCGCATCGCCCTCCGCAAGCAGCTCGCGGAGGCGGCTCCGGCGGCGCCCCGGCTTCGGCGAGAGGAAGCCTTCAAAAACCAGCGTCTTTCCGCCGGCGCCCGCAACGCTCACCAGCGCGGCGAACGCGGATGCGCCAGGCACCGGCACCACGGAATGTCCCGCCTTCCGAACGCGCCCCGCAAGAACCGCCCCCGGATCGCTGATTCCCGGCGTCCCAGCGTCGCTCGCATAGGCGACCGTCTGTCCGCCGTCCAGAAGCCCGATGATTTTGTCCGCGGCAAGCTCCTCGTTCTGCGCGCGGCAGGAAACAAGCGGCTTGCGGATTTCAAAATGCGTCAGCAGTTGGAGCGTATGCCGCGTATCCTCGCAGGCGACAACGTCCACGCTCTTGAACGTCTCAATCGCGCGGAACGTGATGTCGCCCAGATTTCCAATCGGCGTACCGACTATATACAGCGTTGACACACTGCACAGTATACCGAAGAATGCTGTTTTTCTCAAGGAAAAACGGCGCGATTTTTCAATCCGCGGACAAATGCGCCGCCGCGCAGCTCAATCCGCGGACGGCAGGCCGCATGAAGCGGAAGCCGCGCCCTCCAAGCCGTCCAGTTCCGCCGCGCAGCCGTCTTCCGCGCAGCGTATGATTCTGTAGGAATATCCCTGCTCGGCGAGGAACTTCTGGCGGTTCGCCCCGAATTCTTCCTCCACCGTGTTCCGCGTGATGAGCGTGAAGAAGCGCGACGTCCGCTCCTTCGGGCGCAGGATCCTGCCCAGGCGCTGCGCCTCCTCCTGGCGGCTCCCGAACGTGCCGGAAACCTGTATGGCGACGGACGCGTCCGGCAGGTCGATCGCAAAATTCGCCACCTTTGAAACGACAAGGACGTGGATTTTGCCGTGCCGGAAGTCGTTGTAGATTGCGTCGCGCTCGGCCGTCGGCGTGCGCCCCGTAATGATCGGCGCATGAAGCACGCCCGCGAGCCGTACAAGCTGTTCGATGTACTGCCCGATGACGAGAATCTTGTCGTCGGGGAAGCGCCGGACAATCTGCCGGACAAGCGCCTCCTTCCGGGGATTTTCGCTGGCGATGCGGTGCTTGCTCCGCGCGTTCGCGACAGCATATTCGACTTCCAGTGATTCCGGCAGATCCAGCCGAATTTCCACGCATTCCGCCGCAGCAATCCATCCGGAGCGCTCCAGCTCCTTCCACGGAACGTCGTAACGCTTCGGCCCGACCAGGCTGAACACAAATCCCTCGCAGCCGTCCTCGCGCACAAGCGTCGCCGTCAGCCCCACCCTTCGGACAGCCTGAAGCTCCGCCACGACGCGGAAGACGGGAGCGGGCAGCATATGCACTTCGTCGTAAATAATCAGCCCCCACTTCCTGCCGCGGAAAATCGAAAAGTGCGGATACGGCCCGTCCTTTTCCGGCCGCCACGTGAGGATTTGATACGTGGCGACCGTCACCGGCTTGATGGTCTTCGCCTCGCCGGTATATTCAGCAATCTGCTCCGCCGTCAGGTTCGACTTGTCCAAAAGCTCGTCCATCCACTGATGAACTGCGGAAATATTCGTCGTAATGATGAGCGTGCTCGTCTTCAGGCGCTCCATGATTTCCATGCCGACAACCGTCTTTCCGGCGCCGCAGGGCAGGACAATCGTTCCGAACCCTGTTCCCGGACCGAGATTTCCGACCAGCGCCTGCGCCGCAGACTTCTGGTATCCGCGGATTTCAAACGGCTTTCCGGCGGCAGTAACCGCGCGGAGGCTGAAGTCGAGCGGCTCCCCGTCCTCAAGCTGGATCTCATCCTTCACCGGCCACAGGCTTTTCAGCAGCTCCTGCTTGACTGTTCCGCGGTCGGTCAGCTTGAGCGTGAAGCAGTATTTCTTTTCATCGTCGGTGAGCATGGCGGCATCCGCGCCAGACAGCGAATCGTCATACTGCGCCGGAACCAGCAGCTTCTTCGCGGCGGCATTGGCGCATATTTCCAAATATACGTGCCGGGAGCTGGCAGTCAAATACAGAAGCTGCTCCGCCGTCCCGCCTTCCGACGGATGCTCCGGCCCCGGCAGCAGCCGGAGCTTTCCGAACCGTCCCGCCGTCTCCTGAATCCAGACGATGACGGACTGCGGCACTTCGTAGCGGGCATACTCCTCCAGCACGGCGGCGGCATCTTCCGCCGAAAATCCGGCGCTCGCGGCGTTCCACAGGGAAAGCGGCGTAAGCCGGTATGTGTGGAGGTGCTCGGGCGAACGCTCCAGCTCCGCGAACGGAATCAAGGCGTCGCGGCAGTCGTCAGCGCGCGGCGCGTGCACGTCGAGAAGGAGCGTCCTGTCGCTTTGAATGATCAACGGGTTGTCTAACTGCATGGCGGACTATTTTACAAAGGATTTTCAAAAACCGCAATCGCCGCCGCGCAGAACTCACTTCATTTTATTTCAGAAAGATGGTAGAATGGGTTCAATTGGAGGAACTATGTTTGAGTTTGAAAAAATGTGCAAAGCGTTTGAACAGATGAAGGACGGCGAACGAAAACTCTGCCTTCAAGAGCAGAGCGCAAAAATCATTTCCGCGTTCGAGCGGACGGGCAAGAACGGCATGGAAATGTTCCTGTACCTCATGGGAACGGCCTGCGGCGCGGACGGCCACCTTTCCGTGGAAGAGTACAGCCTGCTTCAGGAAGTTTCGCCGGTGCAGCTGAAATACAACGAAGCGCGCTGCCTCGTCGAGAAATTCAGCACAAAGTCGAACAAGGACGCGGCGCAAGTCCTTTCGGAAATCGTCGGAATGTTCGACGAAGATATGCAGGACACCATCATCCTGTTCTGCCTCTGCTTCTGCTCCGCGGACAAAAACGTCTCGCTGAAGGAGCGCCGGTTCATCAAAAGCCTCGTGCGCTGATTCCAACAGGCGCGGACAGCCGCCATCGGATTATTTTTATGGAACAATACAAGAAAGAATTCATCGGCTTTATGGTTGAATGCGGCGTCCTGCAATTCGGCTCATTCACGCTGAAAAGCGGGCGCAAGTCTCCGTTCTTCATGAACGCCGGCGCCTACACGACGGGAAGCCAGCTGGCCCGGCTCGGGAAATACTATGCCGCCGCCATCCATGCGAATTTCGGCGACGAATTCGACGTCCTGTTCGGCCCCGCCTATAAAGGAATTCCGCTCGCCGTCGCCACGGCCGTCGCGTACAGCGAGCTGTACGGCAGGGAGATCCGCTACTGCTCCAACCGCAAGGAGGCGAAGGATCACGGCGATGCGGGAATCCTCCTCGGCAGCAGCATACGGGACGGCGACCGCGTCGTCATCATCGAAGACGTTACGACTTCAGGAAAATCCATCGAAGAGACGCTGCCGATCCTCCGCGCGCAGGGAAGCAAGCCGGACGCGGTGAAGGTCATCGGGGAAATCGTCTCGCTGGACCGGCAGGAGCGCGCCTTGGACTCTCCGCGGTGCGCGCTGGACGTCATCACGGAAAAATACGGATTTCCGGCGCGCGCCATCGTCACCATGCAGGAAGTCGTGGACGCGCTGTATACAGA
>CAMWPF010000099.1 GCA_947176045.1 uncultured Treponema sp.
CAGCCGGAACGCAACGAATTCGGCAGAACCTGCCGTAACTCAATGATTTTTTGCAGTCTGATTTTTGCCGCGGCGATTGTCGTCGCCTCGATTCTTCCCGCCAAAAAGGCGGAGCCTGCCGCGCCCATTGTGCGTGCGGCGTCTGAAACTGAAAGCGAAGTAATTGCAGAATTCGGTCATCTTTTGGAAGAAGCTGGATTCCAAGCAGATAAGGTGACGCGCGGAGACGAAGGGCTTGCCCTGTACCGCCGTCCGTCTTCAAAAACTGCCGTGGAGTGGTTCTATCTTCATGTTACGGGCGACCGAGCGACGAGTACGGCGATTTTGGAGGAGGCGGAGAAGAACGACATTCCGCTTTCCTTGGCGTTCGCGCTTGCGTATACGGAAAGCCGCTACAATGTTCTGGCAGTCAACAAGAACAAGAACGCTTCAATCGACCGCGGTCTGTTCCAGCTGAACAACCGCTCCTTCCCGCAGCTGACGGAGGAGGAATTCTTTGATCCTGCGGTCAGTGCGAAATATGGAATGGCGCACCTGCGCTTCTGCCTGAATGTAGCGGGAAACGAGGTTTCCGCGCTGGCGATGTACAATGCCGGAACGACGAAGGTTCGCTCCAACAACACGCCGCAGTCCACGTTGAATTATGTCGGCAAGATTATGGCGTATCAGGAAAAGCTGGACCGGCTGTTTGCCGACGAAGTGCTGGCGTATTATGAGACGTCCCGCCCGATGAACGGCGTTTCCGTCGCGTTCCTGAACAACAGGCGGTTCGACCGCTGATCTGCGTTGATACGGAATATGAGGGCAGTCCTGCACTATGCAGGACTGCTTTTTTTATCCATGGTGATTCCGCCGGTTGCTTTTTTTCTGTTAAAAAAATAACATAAAAACGAAAAGAACGAAGGAATGCGGCCGTTCTGCGGCTTTTTCCGGCGGTTTTTCCCCGTTCCGGATTGCCGCCGCCGTCCGTGCCGCGTATAATGTGGAGGCGTGTATGAATCAGGCGAGCGTTCCTGCGCCAGTGCGGAAGCGGCTGGTGACAATGCTTCTGCTGCTTGAACAGTGCGGGACGGCGCGCATAACGTCCGCCGAAATCGGCAGGATTTCCGGCAGAAAGGACTCCTTGGTGCGTCATGATTTGTTTTGCGCCGGAATTTCCGGCGGCGCTTCCAACGGATACGCTGTCGGCAGGCTGGCGGACGACATCCGTCGGGCGTTGGGGATGGTTCCGGCGGAGCCGGCGCGGCGCTGCTGCATTGTCGGATTGGGGCGGCTGGGCGCGGCGCTGCTGGACGACGATTTGTTCGCCGGAAGCGGCTTTCAGATTGCCGCTGGATTTGATTCCAACGTGAACCGTACGGAAATCCTGCGCTCCTCGTTTCCGCTGTACCCGGCCTCCAAAATCGAAACGGTCGTTCCGGCGGAACGCATTGAATACGCGCTGCTTGCCGTTCCTGAAAAGGAGGCGCCTGTCATGGCGGAGCGGCTTGCGCGCTGCCCCGTCCGCGGCATTGTGAACTTCACGTCTGCGGTTCTGGACGTTCCGCCGGAAATCCGGGTTGAAGGCGCGTCGCCGGTTGCGGCGCTGCTGCGGCTTGCGTCCGCCGGGTGGTAGCATCCTTCGAAGCGCGGTTCTGGAAGCGCCGGATGTGCATGTGGACGTCGTCTTTGCGGTGTGGACGGACATTCCATGATGGTGGTTGATACGGAAGAATCCGCGGAATGCGGTTTGTATAAGGAGTTGGAAATGGGTCGTGTGTACAATTTTTCAGCGGGGCCGTCGTGCCTGCCGGAAGATGTTCTGAAGGAATGCGCCGCGGAAATGCTGGACTACAAGGGAACGGGGCAGTCCGTCATGGAACTGAGCCACCGTTCTTCGGCGTACAAGCCGATTATTGAAAATGCGGAGGCGCTGGTCCGCCGCCTTATGAACGTGCCGGACAACTACAAGGTCCTGTTCCTGCAAGGCGGCGGCTCCACGCAGTTCGCCATGATTCCGCTGAATTTGGGAACGGGCTGCAAGAAGGCGGCGTACATCAACACCGGCGTCTGGGCGAAGAAGGCGGCCGCCGAAGCGAAGAAGTTCATCGGCGTCGACGTGGTCGCTTCGTCGGAGGACCGCGGCTTCTGCTACATTCCGCGCGTTGAAAAAATCGAAGGCGGTTACGATTACGCCTACATCTGCCTGAACAACACGATTATGGGAACGCGTTACGAATATCTGCCGGAGACAGGCCCGATTCCGCTCGTGGCGGACATTTCGTCGTGCATCTTGTCGGAGCCGCTGGACGTTTCGAAATTCGGACTGCTTTTCGCAGGCGCGCAGAAGAACCTTGCGCCCGCCGGAGTAACGCTCGTCATCATCCGCGACGATTTGATTGCGGACGCGCCGCTTCCCGGAACGCCGACGATGCTTTCCTACAAGACGCACGCGGACGCAGGCTCCATGTACAACACCCCGCCGTGCTATACGATTTACGTCATGGGCAAGGTTTTGGAATGGATTGAGCGCAACGGCGGCGCGGAAGGCATGAAGAAGCGCAATGCAGAAAAGGCGGAGCTGTTCTACACCTATTTGGACGGCAGCGGCTTCTACCGCGCGACGGCGGAAAAGGGAAGCCGCTCGCTCATGAACATTCCGTTCCTGACGAACGAGGCGGACGCGGAGAAGGCGGACGCCCTGAACAAAAAGTTCGTCTCCGAGGCGGCTGCGGCGGGGCTGGTGAACCTTGCCGGACACCGGCTCGTCGGCGGAATGCGCGCGTCGATATACAACGCCATGCCGTTGGACGGCGTGAAGGCGCTGATTGCCTTCATGGAGCGGTTCGCCGCAGAAAACGCAAGAGGATAAGGAGCCATCGATGTATCGGATTCAAACAATGAACAAAATCAGCGCGAAAGGGCTTGAGCTTTTTCCGCGGGAGCAGTATGAAGTCGCTTCGGAAATCAGCAACGCGGACGCGGTTCTGGTGCGCTCGCAGGACTTGCACGGAGTTGCGCTCGATGAAAGCGTGAAGGCGGTCGCCCGTGCCGGAGCCGGAACGAACAACATTCCGGTTCCAGAACTTTCCGCACGGGGAATCGTCGTGTTCAATACGCCGGGCGCGAACGCGAACGCCGTCAAGGAGCTGGTGCTGCTGGGGCTTTTGCTGTCCAGCCGCCCGGTCGTCGCCGCGAACCGCTGGGTGCAGGATCTTGCCGGAAAAGGCGAGCAGATTCCCGAACTTGCCGAAAAAGGCAAGTCGCAGTTCGTCGGACCGGAACTCAAAGGAAAGACGCTCGGCGTCATCGGGCTTGGCGCAATCGGCGCGATGGTCGCGAACGCGGCGATCGCCCTTGGAATGAACGTCATCGGCTACGACCCGTTTCTTTCGGTGAAGGCGGCGTGGTCGCTTGACCGGAACGTGCAGCATTCCGAAACGCTGGAAACGATTTATGCGAAGTGCGACTACATCACCGTCCACGTTCCGCAGACGGACGACACGAAGGGCATGATAAGCGCGTCGTCGCTGAAGCTGATGAAGAACGGCGTGCGGATCATCAACCTTGCGCGCGGCGGGCTTGTGAACAACGCCGATATGATTGACGCGTTGAAGGGCGGAAAAGTCGCGAGCTTTGTGTCTGATTTTGCGGCGGAGGAGCTGATGGCGCTGCCGAACGTCATCTGCCTGCCTCATTTGGGGGCGTCCACGCCGGAGGCCGAAGAGAACTGCGCGGTGATGGCGGTCAGGCAGCTGCGGGACTTTTTGGAATTCGGAACCATCGTCAATTCCGTCAATTTTCCGAAGACTGTTACGGACAATCCGATTCCGGCGGGCGGAACGCGTCTGTGCATTTCCCACAAGAATGTGCCGGGCATGGTCTCCAAATTTACGGCGGTGCTCGGCGATGCGCAGCTGAACATCGGCAGCATGATCAACCAGAACCGCGGCGACATCGCCTACAACATCATCGATGTTGACGGCGTCGTGAAGGAAGGGACGGTCGCCCGGCTGAAGGACATCACGGACGTAACGGCAGTCCGTCCGATCTACGCATAAAGCCGCAGGACGGGCGGCGCTTCCGGGCTTTTCAGGATGCCGCCCGCCGTGCAGGAGGATTCCATGCTGCATATCGGCTATCATGAGTCGTCTTCCGGCGGATATATGGCGATGGCGGACGAGGCGCTGTCCGTCGGCGCTGATACGTTCGCCTTTTTTACGCGCAATCCGCGGGGCGGACAGGCGAAGGCGGTGGACGAGGCGGATGCCGCCGCGTTCCGCCGCTTTTTTGCGGAGCGGCAGTTTGCGCCGCTTGTCGCCCACGCTCCCTACACGATGAATCCGTGTTCCGCGGACGAAGGGCTGCGCGGTTTCGCCGCCCGGATGATGCGGGAGGACTTGGCCCGCATGAAGCAGACGCCGGGGAGCTATTACAATTTTCATCCGGGAAGCCACGTCAAGCAGGGCGCGGACGTCGGTATCGCGCTGGCCGCTGATATGCTTGCGTCCGTCATTCCGGCAGCGGTGGAAGACGGGCTGCTGCCCGGAACGGTGGTTCTCATCGAGACGATGGCGGGGAAGGGCAGCGAAATCGGGCGCTCGTTCGGGGAAATCCGCGCGATCATGGACGCCGCGGAGCAGGCGGCGGGAATGAGCCTTTCCGATTATCTGGGCGTCTGCCTGGACACGTGCCACGTCTGGGAGGCGGGCTACGACATCGTGTCCGATTTGGACGGCGTGCTAGCTTCCTTCGATAAGGAAATCGGATTGGAGCGCCTCAAGGCGTGCCATCTGAACGACAGCCTCAACGGACGCGGCGCCCATAAGGACCGCCATGCGAAAATCGGAGCGGGACAGATTGGATTCGAGGCGTTGGCGCGCGTCGTCAGTCATCCGGCGTTGCGGACGCTGCCGTTCATCCTTGAGACGCCGAACGACCACGACGGCTATGCGGAGGAAATCGCGCGGCTCAGGGACGCAGTTTCGGAATGACCGCGTCTGCTGCGGACGCGCGGCGGAGAGCGGCCGGCAGTCCGTCCAAAAAATCGGCGGGAGGCGCTTTTTTCATTGAAAAGATGCGGACGTTTCAGTATTATTGAAGCAACTCATTTTTGGTGGATTTTCATGAACAATTTGTATGCGTTTCCCCGTCTGGAAGACGAAGAGGAAAAGAAGGTGCCGGAGATGCCGGATCCGCTTGCTGAAAAATTTTTGAAGACGCGGCAGGTGCTGCTTTCCGGCGAAATCAACAAGGAGCTTGCCGACAGGATTGTCCGCCAGCTTCTGCTGCTGGAAGCCGACGATGCGGAAAAGCCGATTTATATGTACATCGATTCTCCCGGCGGCGACGTTGACGCTGGATTCGCGATTTTCGACATCATCCGCTTCATCCGGCCGCAGGTGGTTCTGGTCGGGATGGGGCTGATTGCTTCCGCCGCAGCGCTGATTCTGCTTGCAGTTCCGAAGGAGCGCCGCCTCGGACTTCCGAACAGCCGCTATCTGATCCATCAGCCGTTGAGCGGAATGAAGGGCGTCGCTACGGACATCGAGATCCACGCGCGCGAGATGGCGAAGACCCGCGCCCTGCTCAATAAAATCATTTCGGAGCAGACGGGAAAGCCGCTGGAGCAGGTTGCCGCGGATACGGAGCGCGACTACTGGCTTGACGCCGGAGAAGCCGCGGAGTACGGACTTATCAGCCGTCTTGTTTTGAATCGGGACGAGCTGGAAAAATAGCTGATGGTTTTCCGGCTCACCGACAGCCTTGCGGACAGGATTCTCCAGGCGCTTGAAAATCAGGAACAATGTTTTTTGGTGGATGCGGCGCGGGAGCAGCTTGTGCCTGCGGGTGCCGGCGGTGCGGATGACAATTATTTTTATACGTTGCCGGAATGGGATTCTGCGGACGGCTTCCGTCTCATGGAGGAATTCGTGGACGGACTTCATGCGCCGCTCGCCAGGGACAGGCTGCACGCCGTCCTGCATTCTGGAAGGGGGGTGTTCAGAGGGTTCAAAGATGAGCTGAAAGAATTTCCTGAAGTCGAAAAAATGTGGCACCGCTACAAAAATCAGAAGATGCGGAATTATATCGGCGGATGCTACAATGAGCTGGGGGAAATATGGGGACTTTAAGCGTTGGA
>CAMWPF010000100.1 GCA_947176045.1 uncultured Treponema sp.
TGCCTGAGCCAGAAAATCATTCTGTGTTTCTTCGTCTGCATTTGTAAAAAGATTGGAGAAAAAATTTTTGTCGCCTGTTCCCCATTCTTCGCCTTTTAAAACTCCAAGCCAGCCTTTTTTCTGCAAAAAGTGAAGGAATACAAGCCGGCCCATCATTTTTTTTACATAATCGCGGACAAGCTTTCCATCGCCGTTAAACACCGCTTTGTATGCACTGTTTGCATTTTCCGTTTTTTCTTCTACGAATGTTCCGCCCTTTTTTACGTAGCGGATACCGCTGATGTATTCAACGAGGTCTGCGTAAAATTCGCGGTATCTGTCAAAAAACTCTTTGCTGAGCGCTTCAACGCTGAAGGCATCGGTCAAATCTTGTATTATTAAGGAAGTCTTTTTTGTTTTTTCTGCAAGATACGTAAATCTGTCTGTAATGGTTTTTGCAGGATGATTTTTTCCCAAAATATAAGTATATCGCTTTGCAGGTGTTGAATCTTTCGCATTTGTCCGTTTTTCAACATAAGAAAGCCGCCATTCCTGATTTTCAACATTCTTGTGATGAAAGATAATCAAAGCACCTTCAAACTGAGCGATGTATTGCCGTACTATGTTTTGAATACCAACTTTATTGTTTTCAAGTTTTTTTTCATCACCGACAGTAATATCGAAAACTTTCAATCCGCTTCCGAAAAAATCAAAGGCAGCTGCGTGTCTGATTTCTAAGATATTTGCCTGCCTTGCCTTTTCTTTTACTTCTTTATCTGATGTAAGAATGTCATAGCCTTTTTCGTATTCACCAAAAATCGGAGAAAGGACTTGTGTCAAAAAATTTTCAATCCCACAATAATCATTTTCAAAAATCTGCCTGATGTCGCTCATGCTTCGATTTCTCCTTAGTAGTTAAAACTTGCAAAAATAAAGGCTTCACCATTTTTACTTGTATTATCGGAAGCGATATTTCCAAGTTCATTGTTTATCATTCGGAGTATTTCTTCGGATGTTACCGGAATAAGCAGTTCGTCCGGACTGCCCATTTCGTTCAGCAACGTATCAAGCCGCTTTGCAAGGGCATTGTTGCCTGATTTGACAGACGCAATGGCGTTGCCTATCTTGCTCATGGAATCTTTATCAAGCTTCCTGCTTGAAATCCACTTATTGGCTTTTGCAAGAATATGTGTAATATTTACTTTTGCGTTTTTGGCTCTATTTACCTTACTTTCATATATATGATACGTTTCCAATGCTATTTTCCGTTTAGAGTCTAATTGTCCGCCGTCAAAGGCTTTTTCTTCTGAGTTTAGTTTGCATTTGCAGGAGTCAAACATTTCCATATAGTTTATAACTTGTCCCTGAAAAGCAGCATTTACTTTTACATAAACACAACCATACGTGTTTTTTATTTTGATTGCAAAGTATGAGTTGCCCGCAGCATCTTCCAAAACAGGTTCTATGCCTTTTTCTTCTCCTGATTTCAGTTTTTCTATAAACTCGTACCGCTCAGGATTTGCTTCACGATATTTCTTTAATTCTGCAATATACTTTTCCTGCGGACTTTCTTCGCCGTCAACTATTGACTCAAAATTGCCTTCGCTTAATTCTTCTTCCTGACTGAAAATTTTTGCATCTTCGCCAAACAGAGTATGGAAAGACTGTAATTTAGTGTAAGCATTTTTTACAAGATTTATCTGTTCATCACCTTGTGCAGAAGGATAGAAATTATAAACATAAATATGTTCGTTTTCACTGCCAATCCGGTTTACACGGCCGATCCGCTGAATAAGGCGGGTGGAATTCCAAGGAGTATCATAGTTCAAAATTGAATTTGCCCTATGCAAGTTGATTCCTTCCGCAAGAACTTCTGTTGTGATTATTACATCATAATCATTTTTTTGTTTTTCTTTTTTGCAGTTTGCATCAAAATTTTCTTTAATCACTTTTTCCATTTCATCGCGGTTTGCTGCTGTAACAACAAGCGGTTCTTTGTGTGTAATATTCTCAACTGCCCTGCTCAATGATTTTACAGTACTGATTGCTTCTGAAAAAATGACAAGTTTATGCGGAATATTTCGTTCTTTGCAAAAAAGCCCGGAACTTTCCATCAAGGCCATCTTAAATCTATCAAATTTCGGGTCGTAGTCGTTTTCATTCCAACGGTCTACAAGGCCGTTTATTTTTTCCAGGTCAGATTTCAAACAGTCAATGTAGGACATTCTCCCATGTACTTTTTTAAAATCCTTGCATGAGTATTCAGCATTCTGCTTCTTTTCGTTACGGCCGTCTTTAGTAAGCTTTTCAATTTTGGCTCTAATGTCGGAAAAACAAGATTCCACAGTTATAACTTTGTCCGGATATTTTGCCTGTTTTTCCTTTATGTTGAGTTCCTTGTTTACATCAATCTGAGGGCAGATAAAGATTGTATCATTCTCCCACATTGTAATCATATTCTGCGTATAACGCTGGAAGTTTCTCAATGATTCTTTGAAGGCTTCAAAACTGCTTTCCAAGCGTTTCACAAGCAAAATTTGCATGATTCTTGCAAGCTGATTTGAAGAACGCTGTGCCGTCATGTTTCTCCCGGAATACACTTTGTCATATTTGTCATCGAGGAACATGGTTGCACGGTAGCGGTAATATCCAAGGCCTTCTGTCGGAAACGGTTCGCCGTCTTCTGCCTTGGGTGCAATCATATTCATTGTATCAGAAAACAATTGTGCCAGCTTTCTGTCCATCGTGTAGAATAGGTTTTCCGGACCGTGTACGGTAGGGAATTTCAAATCATCTGAATAATGCTTTTTAATGTCAGTCCTTGTACGCCTTACAAGAATATCGCTCAAGACTTTTTCGCGGACTTCTTTTGAAAGTTCAATCAATTCTTTCTTTGTGTTCGGGTCTGAACTGAAAGATGATTGCTCAATGCCGGCACCTTTATTTTTTGAATGAATGAGCAATGAATATTTGCGGTTCACCTCTGCGAAGAAGTGTTCCAGATCCCGGCCTTCCACTTTTTCAAATGTTGAGTGCTTGGGTTCATGCTCAAAAAGATATATCTGATTCTGAATGTCGCGGGGACTGTTGTTCTGCATTGTCGCGGAAAGCAATCCGACAAATGGATAATAGCCTGTCCTTGTATGCACTCCTTCCAAGTACTCAGAAAGGGCAATGTACATTTCAGTATTGCTGTTCCTGAATTTGTGGCTTTCATCGATGATTACAAGGCCGTAATTTTCAACAGCTGCGCTTACTTTTTTTATGGCAGAATCCATTGTTTTTACGACATCTTCTCTATCTTCGGCGGAGAGTTCAAATTCTTCTTCGTCTGTATCGGCATCTTCTGCATCAGCAAGTTCATCTTCTGTAAAATCTTCTGAAAGATGATTTATGCTTCCTGTAGTTAAAAAAGATATGTGCTCTTCAATTTTGTCAGTTTGGTCTTTGTCGAATTTTTTAATTGTATCTATCCATGATGATTTTATGGCCGGCGGTACGATAATCAACACTTTGTCTGATTTAGCAAGTGAAGACGCGACATCAATATAGTATTTGATTAGTAAAATGCCGACAACAGTTTTTCCCAGTCCTACAACATCACCTAAAGCAAAACCGCCGTGAGCAAGCACATAAGAATAGCATTGCTGTACTGCATTCAGCTGATATTCCAATGGCTTGATGTCCGGCGGCAAATAGCCCGTAAGGATTGACTTAAATTCTGCATCTGCAATCATGCCGAATTTATCCTGCAAAAGTTTGATGTAGTTTTCGTACGGAGTCAGTTTTTCGGGATTTCCTTTGCGTGCCTGCATCTTATGTACAGCAGCGCCTCCGACAGGCGATTTTTGGATTTCAACGACAAACTCTTTTGTCCAGTCTTTTGAAATTTCCCATTTTTCGTCAAACCATTGAATATGACCTTTTTTTGTTCCGTCGCTTTTATGATTGACAACCATTCCGTTCGTCTCAAGATAGTTCAACTCGGAATTTCCTTTCAGCCCTTTCTGCGTAAAATTACTGCTTCCGATAATGCCTATTGAAAAATCATCAGTTCCGTCCGTAAAGATGTAGCATTTTGAATGAAAAAACTGACTTTCATCATCTTCATCTAATTCAAAAATATGAACTTGCATTTTTGGATTGTCTCCTGAGCAATAATCAATAAGCATTTTGGCCGCTTTTTGATAATGTGCATCATTCATTTCAACATTCTGCAAGTCGATTTTTAAATAGTCCTGAGGATAGCGTTTTGCATTTTCGTATGCTGCTGAAGTCAAATCGTTCTTAAAAACAGCAGGGTCTTTGCCAATCAAAAGCCTGAATTTTGTTTTTTCTTTTTGAAGAAACAGCTTCAAGGCATCCGCAATTAATGCCGTGCCTTTTAAATCCCAATAGCCCGTTGCAATGCAGATTTCATTGACTTCCGGAAGCAGTATGATTTCGTTTAAGGTGTCTACAAGCTTTAGTTGTCCTGAATTATCAATGAGCGTATTTCCAAGCATATATGCGTTTCCTGTTTTTTTAGTATACCACAATTCCTGATAAAAATGCACCCATCCGAGGGACCCCTCCCCGCAATTTGTCAAAAAGCAGGTGCATCACCATATATGAAAGTCCGCAGGCTCGCAGCCCCTCCCTGACACGCCTCCCCAAAATGTGCTATACTGTTTTCCATGAAGCACATTTCCCTTTCCAACAAGACAATCCTCGTAACGGGAGCGGCCGGATTCATCGGAAGCTTTCTTGCCAGGCATATCCTTGACACCGTGAAAGACGCGCGCGTCATCGGCGCGGACTGCATGACGGACTACTACGACACGTCGCTCAAGGAGGAGCGGCTCAGGATGCTTTCCGAATACGGAAGCCGCTTCACCTTCCGCAGGCTCGACATCGCCGACAAGGCCGCGCTTGACGCGCTGTTCTCCGAGTTCAAGCCGCAGATTGCCGTGAACCTTGCGGCGCAGGCGGGCGTGCGCTACTCCATCACGAACCCTGAAAGCTACATCCGCTCGAACATCGTCGGCTTCTTCAACATCCTCGAGGCCTGCCGCCACAACCCGGTGGAGCACCTCGTCTTCGCCTCGTCGTCGAGCGTCTACGGCACGAACAGGAAAGTCCCCTACTCCACGGACGACAAGGTCGACAATCCCGTCTCGCTCTACGCCGCCACAAAAAAGTCGGACGAACTGATGGCGCACGCCTACTGCAAGCTCTACCAGATTCCGGCGACCGGGCTGCGCTTCTTCACTGTCTACGGCCCGATGGGGCGGCCGGACATGGCGTACTTCAAGTTCACGGACAGGCTCGTGCGCGGCGAGCCGATCCAGATCTACAACAACGGCGACATGTACCGCGACTTCACCTACATCGACGACATCGTAACGGGCATCACGGACGTCATGCAGCGGACTCCCGATGAGACCGAGGACGGCGCGCCGTACAAAGTCTACAACATCGGCAACAGCAGGCCCGAAAGCCTCATGCGCTTTGTGGAGATGCTTGAAAACTGCCTCAAGGCGGAAGGAATCATCAGCGCGCCGGGCAAGAAGGAGCTGCTCCCCATGCAGCCGGGCGACGTCTACCAGACGTTCGCCGACGTGTCCGAGCTGGAGCGGGACTTCGGCTTCAAGCCGTCCACGCCGCTTGAGACCGGACTTGCGAGATTCGCTTCGTGGTACAGGGAATTCTACCGGGACAGGACGCAGACGTAAGGCTCGGATGCGGCTTCCATGCTGAAGCCGTGAAATACAGGCTTGCCCTCTCAAGGAACAGGCGGACGCTCTAGAACATTCCGCAAAAAAGCGCTACTATAAAAAAATGAAATACGTCTACGTCCTCGTCTCTTCTGAAGACGACCTCTACTACGAGCAGGCGCTCATGTCCGTCTGGTCGCTGCGCTTCCAGATGCCGCGCGCAGACATCATCGTGCTCTGCGACGATGCGACGGAAAAAGGACTGTGCGGAAAGCGCGGCGCGCTCACGGAGCTTGCCACGGAAATCCGCGCGGTTCCGTTCGGGGCGG
>CAMWPF010000101.1 GCA_947176045.1 uncultured Treponema sp.
GCATCTCCCCTGAAAAGAAATCCCCGGCGGAAGTCCGCCGGGGTGCGGGAGCCGGGCGTCCGTCCGGCTCAGCTGCCGCTGACGTCCTTCAAGTCCGACTTGTTCAGCAGATGGACAGTTCCATCCGCACCGGTTACGACTATCTGGCTGCCTGCGATGGTGACCGGCGTCCCGCTCTTGACGGGAACCGGGGACGTGAGCTTGAGCGCGAGGGTCTGGTCGTATTTTGCGAGGACCCAGCTGCCGCCGTTCTGGATGACGCAGTAGAAGTCGCCGCCATCTTGGACGAGGACCGAATTTTCTGCGACTGTCTCGGCGCTTTCTGCGGCGATCTCCATCGTATCCGGCGAAAGGAGGACGAGCTTGACCGCCCCGTTTCCGCTGTTCTCTCCGGCGATGGCGATATAGCTTCCGCCCGCCTGGAACATCGTCCGGTTCCTGATGTAGGTGACCGGGGATGACTTGATGACGGCGCCGGTCTTCGTGTTGACCTTTATCATTCCTGAAAGCATGGACGATTCGTCCGTCAGCTCGATGGCGTACGTTGCAGGTGCGGCGGCGTTTTCAATTTCCTGCCGGATCACCGCCTGCTGGTCGCCGGCGATGTTCCGGCGCTCATCCTGCGCCTCTGCGTTCTTCCGGTCGGCGAATTCCTGCTGTCCGGCGGCCTCCTGCTGCGCTTCCTCTGCGCGCTGCCGCTGCTCTTCTTCGGCGGCTTCCTGCCGCTCAAGTTCCTCCTGCTTCTGCTCAAGCTCCTCCTGTTTTTCAGCCGCGGCCTCCTGCTTCTCCGCCGCCTCCTGCTGCGCCTGCCGGTCGTCCGGATTCTCGTCCGCGGCCTTCTGCGCCTCATCTGCTTCCTTCTGCGCTTCGTCTGCGGCTTCCTTCGCCGCCTCCGCCTCCTTGCGGAGCTCCTCTGTCTTCTGCTTCTCTTCGTCCAGCTTCGACTGCTCTTCGACCGCCGTCTTCTGCGCCTCCTGCGCGCGTTCGGACGCTTCCTCGGCTTCGCGCTCCTTCAAGTCCACCATGTCCTTGCGGCTTTCGATGTTCTTGTCCTCGTCGTCCTGCATGCGCTTGACGACCTGCGTGTCGCTGATGACCGACGTATCGACAGTGCTGATGCCGCCGCGCGCAACGTCGTACAGCGGGATGACGATCTGCGTCCTGCCCGGCCACTCCTTGTAGTTCAGCGCAAGCCCGCAATTCTGCGCGTCCAGATGGGAGAGGACGGCCTGCTTGTACTTGCCCTGAAAATAGCCGAGGTTTCCGCGGTAGACGGCGTTGTAGACTGTTGCGAAGACGGCGAGGGTCGAGGCGTCGCGCTCCGAGTATCCATAGGCGGCGGTCAGGTACGCCGCGATGATGTGACGCAGGTTGTCGACATGGTCTACGGTCGCGCCGCTTCCAATCACGATGATGTCGGCGTCCAATCCGGTTGTTTCTGCCGGATCGACCGCATGGATTACTGAGTATCGGTCGGACGTTCCTGCCGTCCGCGGCTGCGCGGCGTTGCCGGCGACGGGCGCCCCCAAGTCCGCGCCGAGCCTTTTTATGCTTGCCAGCGAATCGATGCGCGCGTGGGGTCCGGTATAGTTTACGAATACGATGGAATCGTTTCCTCCGGTGTTCTTCAACTCCGCTTCATCGACTTCCAGCGCGGAAAGCGGCAGGGCGAGCAGAGCCGCTGCCAGCCATACGAGCGATTTTTGCCCTTTCATTCAAGCCTCCTCAAAGAGTCACTGTGGTAGATTCATACAGTATATACTGATTCTTCCGATTTATCTACAATTATAATTGTCCGTCGGCTTCCCCCGGATGTACAAAATTACAGTTTCAGCGCCGCGATTTTTGAAAGCGTGCCGCGGGCGTAGGTTCGGACGGCGCTGTCGTACTGCGGGTTCAGGAAGTTCGTGAGGATGTCCATGCCGTGCGAATAGAACGCGGAACGGCCCATGAATCGGCAGATTGCATGCACGGCGTCGCAGGCGCTGATGAGGGCGGCCGTATTCCGCGCCGGAATGCTCAGGGCCTTTCTGTAGATGGCGCCGAGCAAGGCTCCGTCCGGATCATAGCCGCATTCCGACGCCGCCTTGAACAGCGCGGACAGCACGGCGGAGTCCGGCTCATCGGGAATCAGCTGCGCCAGAATGTGCGGAACGTCGCTTGTACCGAGGGCCGGAAGCGACGCCAGGGCCTCCCGGAGGGACAGGCTCCCATCCGTAAATGCAGGCTGCCGGTCCGCCCGCGCTCCCGAAGGACGGCGCTGCTGTTCATTCCTGTACGCCATGCACAAGGAAAGCAGCGCGGACGCGGCGGCCCGTTCGTCCGCGCCGGCGCTTCCGCTTTTCAAGAGCTCGCGGAAGCCGCCGCCCCGTGCTTCCACAAAGCGTCCGGCGTCGATGTCGTAGAAGCTCCCATAGCCGAAGGCGCCTGCCCCTGAACGGCGCTGCGCGTTCTGCCTTTCCGCGCCGAAGCCGCCGGCGGAGACGTGCTGGACGGTGCGGTATGCGTTCATGACCCATGATGTTCCGCAGACGAGCAGATGGTTTCCCTTTGTGTATGCAAGGTGGTTCCAGCCGCCGCGGGCGTTGCGGCCGGGCAGGAGGGCGCTCCATAGAAGCCTTCCGTTCGAACTGTACAGCGCCGCGGTCTGGGCGTCTGCAAGGAAGATTCCGTTGAATCCTGCGCCCGGTTCGGCGCAGACAAGGGAGTCGCAGCGGATGCCTTCGGCGCGGAATTCGGCCGTGACGGCGCCGTCCGCCGTTTTGAACAGGACGAGCTTTGTGGAGCCGCCTTCTCCGAGGCAGGCGAAGGCGGACTCCCCGTTGACGTTCACGAACCTGCCGCCATGCGCGGACGTTCCGGAAAAGACTGCGCTTGCGGCGGGAATCGCCCATACGGTGGTTGCCTTGTCCCCGCGGACGGCGCACAGCCCTATGCCGCCGCCGGAGAAGAGCAGGAGCAGTCCGTCTGTGCAGGAGGCGGCGCCTTCGACGGAGCCTGCGAACGTCAGCGACTCTATGACCTCTCCGAACGGAGAGATGCGCAGTCCGGCGCTCCTGCCGTCCTTTGCGTCTGCAAGGATCGCCACGATCGAGCCGTCGTCCAGCTCCTGCAAGGGGATGCTTCCTAACGGCGGCGTTTCCAGCTGCCATTTGCAGATGCCGTTGATGCCGTAGCAGGCGACGCCTGCCTTCCCCCGGATGAAGATCCTTCCGTCCCGTCCTGCCTTCGGGGCGGAGTCGATGTCGAACGCCGCTTTCACCGACCAGAGCGGAAGTCCGCTTGGGTTGATGAGGCTCAGCGTGCGGCGGCTGCTGACAGTTGCGATGAAGTCGCTGCTGATGACGGCCATGTACGGTTCGGGCGTTCCGGGAACGGCGCGCTCCCACAGCTTGGCGCCGCGTTCCGTGCAGGCGGAAATCATCTTTCCGTCGGTAAGCACGGCGAATCCGTACGACGTGTTCTGCGGCCGGCAGACCGCCTTTCCGCTGATGACGGACGTCCAGCTCGCGTTCTTTTCGGTAAGCTCGGTTTTTGATGCGGCGGACTGTCCGTGCAGCGCGGAAAGACAGAGGAGCGCTATGGGCGCAATGGTTCTGATGATGTATATCTTTGTATTCACCGCGTTCACCTTCGGGTCCATTTTGACAGGCTTTCGATATGGCTGGTATTCGGATAGAAGTCGAGCAGGAGCAGCTCATCCAGTCTGAAGCCTCCGGCGGCAAGCTTTGCCGCGTCCCGGGCGTGCGTCGCCGGATCGCAGGAGACGTACCGGAGCTGCGGAATGTCCGCGCGGCAGAGGGCGGCGCACACGCTGTCTTCTAGTCCGCCGCGCGGCGGATCGACGACGGCTGCGTCGAACTGCTGTCCTTCGGCAGATTCGGCCCATGCGGCGCAGGACAGTCCGACTGACTGGTGGCGCCTTCCCGCAAGGTTCTGCTCCGCGAAGACGAGGGCGTCCCGGTTGTGCTCTACGAGCGTCACTTCGTCGAATGCGTCCGAAAGGAAGACGGAGAACGTGCCGCAGCCGGCGTACAGGTCGAGCGCGCGCCTGCCGGAGAGTCCGCGGCAGACTTCCGGCACCGCCTTTTCCAGAACCTGCATGTTCGACTGGAAGAATCCGCGCACGTCAAATGCAACCTCCTTTCCGAGCAGCGACACGGCGACTGCCGCCGCCGGCGAGGGGATGGTTCCCGAGTACTGCCGCCTGATGCGGTTCGCCTTCTTTTGCAGCTTTTCCGGCAGGACGGCTTCCGCTTTCCTCTGTTCCGGCGCGACGCAGACGGAACGGCCGCGCGTTCCTCCGGCGGCGATGACGGCGCTGCTTCCGAAAATACAGCACCGCCCGGCGGGGCGCTCCGCCGCCGGCGTCGAGGCGAGCCAGCTGTTGACGGCGTCTTCTGCGACAGGGCAGTTTGCGACGGGAATTGTTCCGCCGCCCCTTGCAGAAAATCCGCCGCCGTTGAGCTGGATGCGGCTCCGATAGCCCAGCTCTCCTCCATAAATGACCGTAATTTCCGGCGCCTCCACGCCGTTCCGCAGGAAGCAGTCCCTGAGCATTCCGGCGCGCAGTTCGCGCTGTCGCCCGGGCTGGATGTGCATCATGTTGCAGCCGCCGCACGTTCCGTACAGCGGGCAGGGCGGATCCCGGCGGAATTCTGAGGGGGTGGCGACCGCCGCGATCCTCGCGGTGTCGTAGTCGCGCCGGCTCTGCACGATTTCAACGGACAGCGCTTCTCCCGGCACGGCGTACGGAATGAAGACGGCTTTTCCGTTGATTTTTCCGATGCAATTTCCCCCAAAAACGATTTTTTCTGCTATAATATCAACAGTCATTTCATTCATCTTAGCAAATTTATATTTTTATGTGGAGTGTGATGTTATGCAGACAGAAAAATTTTTCCAGACGATGAGCGACGGCGCGGAAGTCGCCGTGAACCGGTGGATTCCCGATGACAAGGACGGCATCAAGGGAGTCGTGCAGCTTTCCCACGGCATGCTTGAACATTCGCTGCGCTACGACAGGCTCGGCTGCATTCTGGCGGAGCACGGCTATGTGTTCAGCGCCCACGACCACCGCGGGCACGGAAAGACCGCGAGCAACGCCCAGCAGAAGGGGACGGGAATGTTCGGAAAGCTTGCGGACAAGGACGGCTTTAGCCGCGTCGTTTCCGATGTGGATGAAATCATCGAACGGCTGAAGGGCGACTATCCGGGCAGGAAGGTCGTCCTGCTGGGGCATTCGTTCGGTTCGTTCATCTCCCAGGCGTATATTGAGCGCCATGGGGAGAAGCTCGCCGGCTGCATCTTGTGCGGTTCCGCCGGTCCGGACAACGGGCGCGTGCGCCTTGCAAAATTCATTACGGGCGTCATGCGGCTGTTCCACAGGCCGGAGTACAAGTCACGGCGGCTCCAGAACATCGTCTACAGCGGGTACTTGAAGCGCATTCCCGACGCCAAGAACGAATTCGCCTGGGTCAGCGCGAATCCCGTGAACGTCGAAATGTACATGAACGACTCCTGGTGCGGCGGCGTTGCGACAATCAGCTTCTACAAGGACTTGATGGACGGACTGCTTGCAATCCACAAGCCGGCGGCGATGCGGCGGATTCCGCAGTCGCTCCCGGTGTTCCTGATTGCCGGCGCGGACGACCCGGTCGGCGGCTACGGCAGGACGCTTGAAAAGCTCGCCGGCATCTACCGGAAGAACGGAATGCATTCGGTGTCCCTCAAGCTGTACGCCGGAGACCGGCACGAGCTGTTCAACGAGCAGGATTCCGACAGCGTGGTGGAGGACGTCCTCCGCTGGATTGAGGAGTCCGTGCTGAAAGGCTGAAAGGCTGAAGTCCTCCTGCACGGCAAGGCCCGCGTCCTGCGGGCCTTGTCCGTTTATTGACTAGATCCTGCTTCTTTACTAAAATCAGTGCATTGTGTTGATTCGATATGGTACGGACAAAAACGGCAGGCCTGTCAAGAAAGCCGTTGTGTATACGA
>CAMWPF010000102.1 GCA_947176045.1 uncultured Treponema sp.
GCGCCGGAGGTGCCGCCTACGCCGGATTGGCAGGGCGCGCATGGCGCGTACCAGCGGACGGCACAGCCGTCCGCTGGTATGGAGGCGCACGCCGGAACCATGGAAAGCCGGAACGCAGCCGGTTCCGTTCCGTCCGAAGCTGGCTACGGACTTCCCCCGCACTAGCAATAATCGGCGCCATCTGCTATAATCGAAAAAATTTCGCCGGCGCTGTGGAGGCAAGAACGTATGTTGAAAGGGCGGCATCTGATCGAGCCTGATGATCTTTCCGTTTCCGAAATCGATGAAATCTGTTCGCTTGCGGAGCAGATGATTGTGGATCCAGTTTCGTTTCAAGACGTGTGTCGCGGGAAAATTCTTGCGACACTTTTTTTTGAGCCGAGCACGCGGACGCGGCTTTCCTTTGAGGCGGCGATGCTCCATCTCGGCGGCGCGGTCGAGGGCTTCGCCGACGCCGCCTGCACGTCCTCCACGAAGGGAGAGTCGCTCGCCGACACCATCCGCGTCGTCTCGTCGTATGTCGACGTCATCGCCATGCGCAACCCGAAGGAGGGCGCGGCGCTCCTTGCAAGCCGGTACTCCGCCTGCCCGATCATCAACGCCGGCGACGGCGGACATTCCCACCCGACGCAGACGCTGACGGACATGGTTGCCATCAGGCGGCTCTGCGGCGGATTCGCGGGGCACACCATCGGATTCTGCGGCGACCTCAAGTTCGGACGGACGGTCCACAGCCTGACGCAGGCGATGTGCCGCTATCCGGGAAACAAATTCGTCTTCATCAGTCCGCGCGAGCTGCGGATGCCAGACTATGTCCTGAAGAACGTCCTGGAGCCTGCCGGCGCCGCCTATGAGACGGCGGAACGGCTCGAGGACGTCATCGGAACGCTCGACATCCTCTATATGACGCGCGTCCAGAAGGAGCGGTTCTTCAACGAGCAGGACTACATCAGGCTCAAGGACAGCTACATCCTCGACCGCGGCAAGATGAAGCTCGCGAAGCAGAAGATGATCGTCCTGCATCCGCTGCCGCGCGTCAACGAAATCGCCCCGGAGGTGGACGACGACCCGCGCGCGGCGTACTTCAAGCAGGTCAGGTACGGCATGTTCGCCCGGATGGCGCTGATTTCAAAGCTGACCGGCAGCCTGTAGCGCGCCGGCGCTCGGGAGCTTCGGATTCCGGCGGAATTCCGCACGGATTCCCTGATTTTTACGGAAGGCAGTGGGAGGCACAATGCTGAATGTAGATACGATAAAAAACGGACTTGTCATCGATCATATCCGCGCCGGTTCAGGCTGGCGGATCTTCCAATGGCTCGGACTTGACAAGGCGCCGTTCTGCGCCGCGCTCATCATGAATGTTCCGTCCAAAAAGAGCGGAAAGAAGGATCTTATAAAAATCGACAACATCATGAACATCGATTTTTCCGTGCTCGGGTTCATCGACCCGGACATCTGCGTGAACATCATTCAGGATGAGAAAATCGTGAAGAAGATCAACATGGAGCTGCCGACGCGCGTGCAGAGCGTATTCCGCTGCAAGAATCCGCGCTGCATCACCATTTCCGAACAATACGTAACGCCGACCTTCCTGCTGGTCGACAAGAAGAACGCCCTCTACCGCTGCGAATACTGCGACACGCTGTACAAGGCGGGCGAGGACGCGCGCCCGGCGGAGAGCCTTTCATGACGCACGCCCTGCTGATTTACAACGCCCGGCTTCTGGATGAGGCGACCGATTCTCCGGGCGCGCTGCTGGCGGTCAACGGAAAGATCAGGGCGCTCTTCCACGGCTATTTCACGAATTTCTCCACAGTGGAGCGGCTTGCCAAGGCGGTCATGGCGGAGGACGGCTGCAAGGACGACTACGGCATAGAAGCCTTCGACGCGCGGCGCCTGACGGTAACTCCCGCCTTCATCGATATGCACGTCCATCTGCGGGATCCGGGGCAGACGCACAAGGAGGATCTGAATTCAGGCCTGCATGCGGCTGTTGCCGGAGGCTATGGAACAGTAGTCGCCATGCCGAACACGGCGCCCGTCGTTTCGTCGGCGGAGGCGGCGCTGGAAGTCAACCGCCGCGCCGAGGAGCTGCGGCTGGCGCGCGTGATCCAGTCCGTCAGCATCACATCGGGATTCGGCGGCATAGACATCTCCCATCTGGACAAGCTTGACGCCGGCCAGGTTCCGCTCATCACGGAGGACGGCCACGAAGTCGCCTCTGCCGCAATCATGCTCGCCGCCATGAAGAAGGCTGCGCAGCGCGGAATCATCGTCTCCTGCCACTGCGAAGATCCAGAACTTGCGGCGGCGGCACGGACATACCGGGTTTCCGCGCTTGCAAAAATGCTCCGGTTCGGACTGTCCGCTTCCGGCGCCGATGAAAAATCCGCGCTCAGGAGCGTCCCGAAGGCGATGCTTGAAGAAATTGACGTCGGTCTGGAAAAAGCGAACCGCCTGCTCGCCCTTGCCGAAAACACAGCGACAGAGCGGAACATCGCGCTGGCGCGGGAGGCGGGCTGCGCCATCCACATCGCCCACATCAGCACCGCCCGGGCAATCGAAGCGGTGCGGAATGCAAAGCTGGACGTTCTGGAAGAGCAAGGCTACCTGCTTGAAGACGCGGAATCGGACGCCTACGACGACGCGTTCGACGCGCAAAGCCATGCCGATTTTTCAGAACAGGCAGAGGACGGCGCGTTCCGCATCACCTGCGAGGCGACGCCCCACCACATCGCGCTCTGCGGCGACGAGGAGCCGTTCATCCGCGCCATCGTCAATCCGCCGCTGCGCCCGGAAAGCGACCGCTTCGCGCTGCTTGAGGCAATCCGGGACGGACTTGTGGATGTGATTTCGACCGACCACGCGCCGCATACGCCGCCCGAAAAGTCCGCCGGCTCGCCGGGCTTCACCGGACTGGAAACGGCATACGCCGTCTGCAACACCGTCCTCGTCCGCGGAGGGCACATCGACGCCCGCAGGCTTTCCCAACTGATGTCGGCGAATCCGGCGCGGCTGCTCGGCCTGAACAAGGGAATCTTGAAAAGCGGCTGCGATGCGGACATCGCCGTCGTAGATCCCGATGAGGAATGGACGGTCGATCCGTCGCTGTTCTGCAGCAAGGGCAGGGCGACGCCGTTTGAGGGGCGCACGCTCGTCGGAAAGGTCAGGAACGTCTTCCTTGCGGGACTCAACATTTTCGAGGCATGACGCGGAACGGAAGCGGCGGCCGCGCAAACATTTTTTCGGGCATCGCTTGACACGGTCCGGCTGTTCTGGTATTCTGTTCAAGCATCTTCCGGAGCGATGTCCGAGCGGTCGATGGAGGTAGTCTTGAAAACTATTGAACCGAAAGGTTCCGGGGGTTCGAATCCCTCTCGCTCCGTGATTACGCTGGAGGTGTGGTAGAGCGGTAATACAACGGATTGCTAATCCGTCAGTTCCGAAAGGGCTGGGCAGGTTCAACTCCTGTCGCCTCCGTACCCGGCAGCGCAAGCTGCTTTTTTATGAGACTATAGCTCAGCTGGATTAGAGCGCCACCCTGCGGAGGTGGAGGTCGCACGTTCGAATCGTGTTAGTCTCAATAGGTCTTTGACCTGGATTCTTGTTTCGGAAAGATGCGAGAGCGGTCGATTCGGGCGGTCTCGAAAACCGTTAAACCTTCGGGTTTCGGGGGTTCGAATCCCCCTCTTTCCGTTATACATCCAAATGATTTCAAAATGTAAAAAATAACTGTAGGAATACAGTTATTTTTGTTAACACAACTGATTGGAAAGATGTCCGAGTGGTTTAAGGTACACGCTTGGAAGGCGTGCGTACCCAAAAGGTACCGGGGGTTCGAATCCCCCTCTTTCCGTTTTTCCAGACCCACCCGAAAAGCCCTTTGGTGAGTCCAGGTGCTATGCAAGCGGCTCCCGCTGAACCCCGCCAGATCCGGAAGGAAGCAACGGCAGGCGGACGGCTGCTGTGCCGTAGATTACCTGGACTCTTCAAAGGGTTTTTTGCTGGAATTCCACCGGACTTCGCCTTGAAAATCGCGGCGCGGCGCGCTTTTTATTTGCCTCTGCCTGAAATCCGCATAAATTTCAAGATACTGGCGCCAAGGGAGTTTTTTTATTTCCCAAAACAGTGTATACTATGCCAATTATTCGAGGTGTTTATGAAGAAAAGCAATCTGTTTATTGGAATCCTGCTGTTCATCGTCGGGCTGCTGATGCTCGTCAATCCGGGCTGGTGGATGAGGGCCGTCATCGCAATCCTCGGCATTGAGGCGATCGCGAACGGAATCTACAGCCTCGTCTACGTACGCAAGCTGGTGCCGGATACGTCGTTCCAATACACCATCATCTGCCGCGGAATGCTCAGCATCGTCATCGGCCTGATCGCCTTCTTTTTTCCATTCCTTATCGAAGGAATTCTGCGCGCACTATTCTGCCTGTTCGCAATCTACCTGATTGCCGGCGCCCTGCTGGAAATGTTCGCCGTGGGGAAAATCCGCGAATCAGGAACGGAGCGCAAGCAGTTCGTCCTCGAATCGGTCATTTCGATCGTCGCGGCGGTCATCTTCTTCATCATCTTGGCAAAGCCGGAAACATTCATCCGCATCGGCGGCATCATCGTCATCGCCGCAGGACTGCTCTTCACGCTCGTCGCATGGAAGAACCGCCCGCTCGTCCAGGAGCCGGTGGAAGTCGTCGATGACATTTCGGGAACCATCGAAAAAAGCAGCGAACGGCCGTAAAATGCGCCGCCGCAGGAGGCTCAGGCTTCCAGACGGCAGGACGCACGCGCGCCGGGCGCCGCCGCACACACAACGCACAGGATGCACGGTATGATTGCAATTGAAAAAACAGAAGTCTTCGGCTGGGAAGCCGCAATCCGCGGAATGCGCAATTCCTTCAACTCATGGAACCGCTCGGACAGCGCGGCGGACTCCGACGGAACCTATTCAGTCGGAGCGGCGGATCTGGCGCTCATGGACCGCCTTTCCCGCAGCGGCGCGTCCCACGCGAAATTCCTGCGCTACATCGTCGTTACCTTCGACATTACGGCGCCGCGCTACTGGTGGGCGGAAATGGACACGTACAAGGTCGGCACCGTCCGCAACAGCTGCTCGACCATGCACAAGGTCGCCGCAAAGGAATTCGTCCGGGAGGACTTCAGCGCGGAGCATCTGGACGCCGACTCCCTCGCCGCGCTCGACGTCCTAATTGCCACGATGAACAAGGCCCGCATCCGCTATCTGGAATCAAAGGACAAGGCGGACTGGTGGCAGATGATCCAGCTCCTGCCGGCAAGCCTCAATCAAAGGGCGACCGTGCAGCTCAACTACCAAGTCCTTCAGAACATCTATTTCACACGCCGGGAGCACCGGCTGGACGAATGGCATACGTTCTGCCGATGGATTGAACGCCTGCCCCACGCCGCGCTGATCACCGGACAAAAGCCGGAGGCGTGAGCGAAGCCGCCGCCGCGCAGGCAGCCCCATTCCCCCTTTTCCGCAAATCTCTACCAGATTGCTATGAAATGCATTTTTCGGTATGATTGCAGTACGGGGGTGCCATGAGCCACGAAGTCATCTTGAAGTCAGACGAAGCAGACGCGGACGCGCTGCTTTCCGAATTTTTTGAGGCGTTTCCTTTTTATCCTTCCTCCGACCGGGAGAAAATCGGGCGCGCATGGAATTTCCTGTGCGAACAGTGCGCCGGCCGCACGCGCTCCTGCGGAAAGCCGTACTACCTGCATCCGATGCGGATCGCCTTCATCCTTGCCCAAAGCGAATTCGACGCAGAGTGCATCATCGCAGGACTGCTCCACAGCGTCATGGATTTGGGCGTTCCGCTGGAAGCCGTTGAGCGGCAGTTCGGCGGAGCAGTCGCCTCCATCATTCAAGGCACCTCAAAAATCATGAATCTATCCACCGGCGCACGGACATTGCAGCAGGCCGACGCCATCCGGAAG
>CAMWPF010000103.1 GCA_947176045.1 uncultured Treponema sp.
CTGCTGCACCGTCCGCAACGCCTATGCGGAAACCGTGCGAGAGGCGCAGCGCCGCGGCTGGCGCGTCGGCTCGGTGCAGTCGGCATATGTGCATGCGAAAAACATCAGTCCGGCGATGGTCATGCTCGCAAAGGGCGGGCAGCGCGCGCTGGACAATATGTTCTACATCAGCCGCGACCTGTCAAGCCTCCGTCCGTTCCAGCTGATAGTCGGAGACCAGCACCGCTTCGACTTCTGGTGCTACGAGCCGGAAAGCCGGAAGTACATCCGGGCGGAATGCTACCTGTGGCTCGACATGGCGACGCGCCTTGTGTACGGCATCAGCTTCGACCGAAACTACTCCGCGCGGACAGTCGTGCGCGCGCTGCGGATGGGAATCCGGCGGTTCGGCAAGTTCGAGGGCACGTACAACGACAACGGCTCATCGGAGAAATCGGAGCTTGCCGACTACATTGTGGAGCGGCTGCAGGGCTACGGCGTCCGCTTCCTTGACGAGGCGGATCTGTACCATGCGGACAACGGCCGCTACATCGTTGAGGATCAGAACAGCTGCGTCGTGGACGTCGTACGGAGCAAGGCGGAGTGGCACCGGCAGCACCGCAGGATCTTCGCACGCGTCAAGAACGCGAAGACGAAGCCGATCGAGCGGTTCTTCTCGACGCTGGAGCAGATCCTTCAGGACATGAAGCTGCCGGGCTACATCAAGGAGCTTGGCCTTTCCGCACCTGAAGAGGAGCAGGCGCAGAAACGGCTGGACTGGCAGCGGCGCAACGGATACGTGCTGACCTACGACGAATTCATCGCGAAAGTGCTTGAGGCGGTCAAGATATACGAGAACAGGAGGCACGGAACATTGGGATGCAGTCCGCGGGAGCGCCTTGCGGAGTATGAACGGAACGGCTGGCAGCCGGTGTTCATCGACCCGCGCGACGAGGCGTACCTATTCATGGAGCGCGCGTTCGCGACGGTGCGCGGCGACCGCGTGCAGCTTGCCGGACGGGAATACATCGGGCCGGATCTGACGCAGGAAATGGTGCTGGAGAACCGCAGCTCGCTTGTAGCCTACAGCGGCCGCAAAATCGAGCTGCGGTTCGACCCGGACAACCTTGATGCCGGAGTGTTCGCCATTGAGCCGGATACAAGCCGCGCCATCGCGCTGCGCCCTGCGGAGAAAATAGACATGCTCGACCATGACGACCTGTCCAGGCAGCTCGCGTGGAAGAAGCGGAACATGGCCGCCGTTTCCTCCGCATTCGAGGCGATAACAAAGGATAAAACCGTCCGCGTCCTTTCCGACGGAGGCGCGTTCCGGGAGCTGCGCCGCGCGGAGGAGCTTGCGGCACGCCCGGAAACCCCGGCATCCGGGGGAGCGCCGGAAACGCACCATTCACGCCCCGCAGAGAGTCGGAAAAGCATGGAGCGCACGGAGATTCCGTCCGCGCTGCGGACATCCGGCACGGAGCTGTCGGATGGAGAATTCTGGAGCGGCGTGGCGGAGCGCATCAGCCGCGAGAACATCGTCCGCACCCATGGAAAGAAGGTCTTCTTGACCGAACGGGAGCGCTACCAAGATCTGTTGGAGCGCCTGCTCGACGGAGACCGCATCAGCGGCGAGGACATGGCGTTCAAAAATCGGTACGAGGCGAAGATGACCGATCAGGAAAAGGCCTACGCCCGCGCCATCATAAGGCAGAACACACAGGAGGAATGACATGGCAAGTTTGAAGCAGATTATCGAAAGCAATGGACTTTCGTTCAGCGAGGCGGCCCGCATAATAGGCTGCGACAAGTCCCAGGTGGTGAAGGTGTCGAACCACACCTATCCGCACTGGGAGGAGAAGGAGCCGGAATTCATCGCGAAGCTTAATTCCGCAGGCTGCACCGCCATTGCACCTCAGGGATTCAAAATTGACCCGGATGTGCTGGTCTGCACGCCGTCCGTCAGCAACTTCCAGCTGCTTGCAGACAGTCTTTCCGATCCCGAGGGCCGCCTGTCGTCGTCCATCGGCATGGTCATAGGCACCGCAGAGCGCGGCAAGTCGTTCACGTCCAGATGGTATGTGCAGAACAATCCGCTGGCGGCATATGTCCTGTATGTGGACGGTTCGACCAAATACCAGCTGCTCGGAGACATCTGTGAGGCAGTCGCGCACACAAGGCCGCACAGCTTCGCAGCCTGCATCTCGGTTCTTGAGGAGACATGCCGCTACAACCGCCGCCTTGTCATCATAGACGAGGCTGACAAGATTCCTGTAAGGCAGCTCGAGATCCTGCGCGCCGTCAACGAGCGCGCGCGGCTTCCGTTCCTGCTCGTCGGAGAGGAGGGGCTGAAGGTCAAGACGGACAGGATCCCGCGCCTGCGCTCCCGCATCCGCAATCCGCTTGTCGTGTTCGAGCCGGCGCAAGCCGTGGATGTCCTTGCGTACTACCAGACGGCGGCGCAGCTTCAGATTGACCGGCGCACCGCCGAGCGGCTGGCGCGCCATGCGGACGGAGGGTTCCGCACAATCGTGAACGATGCGGACGCCCTGTCAAAGATGTCTGCGGCATCAGGTATCGACATGATAACTGACAGTATGCTCGACCGTCTCGGCGCATAGGAGGTAAAGATGCAGAGCGCAGGCAGCCGCAACAGGCTGATTTCCATCATACACGCGCAGAAGGGCAAGGCGCATCTTTCCGACGACGAGTACCGTCTTGTCTTATATGGAGCTACAGGCAAGAACAGCTGCACAGAATGCACGCTTCAAGAGCTTCAAAGCGTATTTGACGACCTGAACATCGTGCTGGAGCGCAAGGGGATGCGCCGCTTCGGCTTCCGCCAAGAATCATTGACACTGCGCGAGGCTGTGGCAGCCCGTGCAGAAGCAGTTTTAGGCGGAGAGTGCAAGGCGCGTCTGGACAGCTTCCTTGCCAAGCTCGGCAGGACGTCGATCGATGAATGCAGCGGTAAGGAGCTCCGCCGCGTGATGGGATTTCTATCTGCCGTGGAGCGGAAAAAAAGATGAACGAGCTCTTTTCCATCGCTGAATACAGGCAGCCGTTGGCTGAGTCCGACCGCCGCAGTATAGTTGACCAGCTCATCTGCAAGGCGCGTCTCGGAGTCCGATATATGTACAGCACACGGGAGGCGGCAGGACTGCTGCATATATCGTATGACGAAATTCGGACGATGCTCTGCCTGTACAAGCTCGACTGCGTAGTAATCAGGACAGCCATCCGGATTCCATGGTGGTCGCTTGCAGAATACCTGCTGGATCCAGCGGACGACCTCGATGCAGCGGTAGAGGAATATATACGGACAATTCCGCGGAGGAAGGATGGACAGGATCATCAACGACGGCGGAATTGACGAGCAGGAAGCAAGGGAGTGGTTGAGCCGGGAGTACAGCGGGCTCAACCTGCTGCCGCGAGTGCCAGACGAATGCACGGCAGCCATCATAGCAGCCGTGCTTGACGTCTCAGCATTGACAGTCGAGCGCATGCTTCGTGACGGACAGATCGCGCTGACGCGGCGCAGTCTGGAACAGTATATTCAGACAAATCTGCTCGCCAACCGGCCGGTTGATTTCAACAATTAGGAGGATAAAACTATGGACGAATTGGAGACTATAAAGCGCAAAATAAAAAAGCTGCTCGCACTGTCAAAATCCCCAAATGAAAACGAGGCAATTGCAGCATTGCAGAAGGCTAACGATCTGATGGCAGAACACAGGATTGAGCGCGCGGAATTAGCGGAGTACACGATGGAATCCGTCAAGGCAACAAAGCGGCTGGTGCAGTGGCGCATCATACTCGCCAACGCAGTGGAGCAGCTGTACGCAACATGCCACTACGCCGACCGCGACGGCAACTATGTGTTCTTGGGAGAAGAACTGGACGTATATATGTCGACCGAGATGTACAGGTACCTCGTCAAATGTGTCGACCGCATGGCGGCACGGAACATCCGCCGGAATGCCAAATATCGCTACAGGCAGTCATACCGCAAAGGAGTCGCAAGCTGCATATACAACAGGATTCACGAGCTTGGTCAGCAGTGCAGCTGGCGCACCCCTAAGGATCTGGCGCAGAAGCAAAAAGAAATATCAGACTGGGTAGAACGGCGCGTCTCCTTCACCTACGCAAGAAAAAGGCCAGACAAGCAGAACACAGCCGCCTTTCTCCGCGGCATGCACGACGGCGACGGCGTGAGCTTGAGCCGCCAGATGACAGGCAGCAATCGAGCGAGGCTTGGCAACAACTAAAGCTGTTTTGAATAGGGGGCAAAATGATAAAAGATGAGATTCCAGCTATTTTCCTGCCAGATAATAAACTCATGCGCATCAGGCAGAATGTTATATATTGCGACGCCTGCCAGAACTACAATACCCTGCGCTGTCCGTGCGGACGATTTGACAGGACGAACAAGATAATACGGAAGAACTTTTCAGGGCTTGGCAGCTGCTGCGACTTCGATTATGACGGAGTATTCGGACTGCAGCTAGAGCTACTTTGAATAGGAGGAAGAGAATGCTGACATTCAACTTGCAGAAAGAATGGTACAAAAAGTTTTTGTCCGGCGAGAAGACAATCGAATATCGATTCGTCAATCATTACTGGACAACTCGCCTGCGAAATATATTCCATCCAAAGCGATGGAGTGTACAGGAGAATCTGGAAAACTATCACAATTTTGATACGGCAGGACAAGCAGACGCAAAAAACTACCCTGTAATCCTCCGTTATGGCTATACGCCGCGACACATGACAGCCGAAATAGAATACGTTGAGATCATAAACGGAAGCCGCACTGATTTGCAAACCAATAGATTGGTCTATGCGATACATCTGACCAACATCAAGGAGATACAGTGAATACCGAAAATAGTTTGAACAGCGCATGCCGGACTGGGAAAAGTCCATCCGGACACTGCGGGAGTGCGTTTTATTGCTCGGAATCATACATTTGCTGTAGTCAATGCCCGGAAAAATGCAACCTCGCCTGCGGATGGATTGAGGGTCTAAAGGATGCCGGCGACAGGAATAATCAGCAAGGCGCGGAGGATTTGACATGAGGCGGGAATTTGTAATTTTTCTATTATTTTTCCTTCTGGTACATTTTTCATCCAAAATTTTGGATTACAAAAAAAAGATGGCAGAGTTGGAGAGACAGGCGGAGATAATGGAACGCTGATTTTTATCGGGAGCAGGCAAAACGGAATGGATTGGGTAACGATTGAGCGTCTAAAAGAATCAGATAGCCCCAAATACTCCCAAATAGCCTCAAATAAAAATCATTTTTTATTAGAAATTTAAATCAAATTTTCCGAGAATTGACACTTTTCTCCGGATGCACGTCTGTTCCAGACGTTCCCGAATGCAGTCCGGATGAAATCGGATTCATCGACTATTACGGATGTCCGCAGGTTGTCAAAATCAATGCGGACGTTCAATTGCACAGCTACGATGTCGCGCAGTTCCGCCGGAAGAAGTCAAAGATGCTGTATGGCGGAGGAGGCTTTTTGGTGCGGCAGGGAGTGGACATTTCCCGGCACGACGGGCGCGTCAATTGGAGGAAGCTCAAGGCGGGCGGCTTTGACTTTGTGATTCTGCGGGCGGCGTGGCGCGGCTATCAGAGCGGAATCCTGCACGAAGACGAGCGCTTCCATGAGAACATCAGAGGCGCGCTGGACGCCGGGCTTGATGTGGGCGTCTATGTCTTTTCGCAGGCGGTTTGCGACGAGGAGGCGCTGGAAGAGGCGGAGCTGGTGCTTGAGCTGATACGGGGCTACGACATCACGCTGCCGGTCGTATTCGATCCGGAGAACATCGCCTGGGAGGATGCGCGCACCGACCCGGTTTCCGGCGGACAGTTCACGAGGAACGCCGTCCTGTTCTGCGAGAAAGTCCGGGCGGCGGGCTACGAGCCGATGGTCTACGCGAACC
>CAMWPF010000104.1 GCA_947176045.1 uncultured Treponema sp.
CGCAATCACGACGCCCGAGAACGCCGCCGCGTACACCACGAGCGAAAACGGCTCGTCCGCCTTCTTCTGGTTTCCCTCGCCGAGCGTCTTTGCAATCAGCGCGCCGCCTCCCGTCCCGAACAGAAATCCCGCGCCGCCGAGCAGCATGAGGAGCGGCATGATGAAGTTGACCGCCGCGAACGCCGTCTTCCCCGTGAAGTTCGAGACAAAAAATCCGTCCACAACGCCGTACACCGACGTAAACACAAGCATTACAACCGATGGAAACGTAAAGCGCAGAAGCCGCGCCATCGTAAAATGATCAGAAATGCGAATCGTATTTTTTGACATAGTTTTTCTCCTGTTCCTCCAAAAAAGGCAATAAGAAAACTTCAGTTTTCTCATTGCCTTTTTAAGCCTGTTCGTAATGAAATGAGAACAGGCAGTTAATAATAAAGTTCGCGCCGTGAACTTGTGAATAAAAACTCTGACGTGAGAATTTGCTGCAAGTAAATTCTCATTAGCAAATCGCAAGATTTGCGTTCTATATTTAGGCAGAGTTTTTATTATACCTCCCGGAATTCTGCCGAGGACACAGAGAAGGGATTTTAGCGGCGATTCCGGCAAATGTCAAGAATACAGAAAAAAGAAGTTCGGCGGACAAAGCTGCGCAGTCCTAAGGCAACGCGCCGCCGCACAGGAGCGCGTACTGTTCTGGGCGGCGGTATGCGTTTCCCATCACTTCGTGCGCGCGGTATTCGCGCAGCCGGCCGAGGTCGATTTCGGCAAGGAAGACGCCCGCTTCTTCCGGCGCCTCGAGGACGCACATATCGCGCGAGCCGGGTTCGTCCCGGAGCCAGGCGACGCCGTCAAAGACCGTCGAGCGTCCGTTGCAGTCGGGGTGTCCTGCGGGATAGTTGCAGGTGGCGACAGCGGTCATGTTCTCGTACGCGCGGGAGCGGAGCGCGGAAAGCCGGTTGATTTCCATCGGGCAGGCGTTCGGAGCGAGGATGACTTCCGCGCCCTTGAGCATCAGAATCCGCGCGCTTTCCGGGAACTCCCTGTCAAAGCAAATCATCGCGCCGACGTTCACCGTTCCGCAGGCGGTGTCGAGGGCAGCCACGTGGAATCCGTCGCCGGGAAGCAGGTTCCGCTCGGCATCGAACGCGCAGGTGTGGACTTTCGAGTAGCGGAACTGCAGAGCGCCGTGCCGGTCAAAAAGCGAAAGCGAGTTGCGCGGAAGCCCGTCCGTTTTCTCAAGGAACGTGATGCCGATTGCCATGCCAAGCTCCGCCGCAAGCGACTTGAACGCGCCCGTAAACCCGCTGTCAGCAGGAACCGCCTCCGCCGTCCACTCTTCCGCGGGCCGCCCGCTGATACGGTAGCCGTTGCTCCACATCTCCGGGAACAGCGCGATGTCCGCCCCGAGCGACTTCGCCGTGCGGCAGGCCTCAACGCCCGTGCGCAGGTTCTCTTCCAGCGAGCCGCCCGGCAGAATCTGAAGCAGCGCGATTTTCAGAATGGTCATTTTTTGTTCCTCCGAGTGTTCCGCATGGTAAGCATTGCCACTGCGGACACAGAAAACAGATTCGAGCGATGTTGCCCGAGCCTGCGCTTTCGTCAAAAAGTTGCGCGGAACAGATTTCCAGAATCCGCACAATCTTGTCGGTGACCTCTGGCGGCGGAACGAGTTTTTGTATTCCAGCCAGTTGATGCAGTTCATGCTCAATCGATTGCGTAGGCAGCCGTGTCAGTCAGGCATTTCCGCTCCGCCCATGATGATGTCTTCCACGGACTTTTGGATTTTCTCCACGAGCGCGCGCTTTCTCTGGCGGCTTCCGGCGGTGCTGTCGGATTCGTCCTGAAACAGCTGGAACGGGCGGATGCTCAGGGCGCGGGCGATTTTTTCAATCATTTCAATAGAAGGAAATTTCTTAGCGATTTCGATTTCGCCGATGTAGCTCGTTGAGGTTCCGCACAGCTCCGCGAGGCGCATCTGGGATATTTTCCGCTCCTTGCGGCAGCGTTTCAAGTTCGTGATGAAGACAGTCCTTAAATCCATATAAAAAATATGCTATCGGCATATAAAATCGATTGACAATACGCTAAAAGCCTATTAAAATACAAAATATTCGTTCAATTTATTTGCTAGAAGCAAACAGTGATGCCAAAACTGATGACACAGGAGGCTGCGGAGCCGGTTGCGCCCGCCGAGGAATGAAAATGAAGAGAATGACTGCTGCTCTTGCCGCCGTGTTCGGAATGTGCCTTGCCCTTTCTGCCGCGCCGTTGCGTGAACCATGCGTCTCCTGCGGCGGACAGGGAAACGCGGTGTGCGCCCGCTGCAACGGGGCGGGAACAGTTCCCATGAGAAGCCGAAGCGGAAAAATGCAGCGTGCCGTCTGTTCGGCTTGCAGCGGACAGGGGCGGATTGTTTGCGCGGACTGCGCAGGCCGGGGCTGGAGGAACATTCCGCCGCCTGAACCACGGCGCCCGGAGCGAAGAAGCTGCGCCGCTTGCAACGGGCGGGGAACGGTGGAGTGCGTCCAGTGCCGGAACAGCGGCTACGGCGTGGGAAAATTAGGCTGCACCGCCTGCATCGGGCGCGGCTGGATTACCGTCAACATCCTTTCCGGCGAGCGCAAGAGCTGTGAAGTTTGCGGCGGAAGCGGCATGAAAGCGTGCTACAAATGCGGCGGCTCTGGACGTGTAGACTGCCGCAGCTGCAACGGCATGGGATATTTCGAGGAGTGAGAGGAAAAAAGGAGGATTCTTATGAAAAAATGGATTCTATTATTTTGTTTTCTTTCAGGTTTTGCATTTGCACAAGATGCAAATATAGAAATTGGAGAACGAATTTATAAAACAGTAATCATCGATGGTGAAGAAGTTAAAAAATGGGTTGTTCTTGATAAATTTACACAATTCAATAATGATCAAAACCCTGTTTATGAAAAGAGCGATAATGATGAAATATGGTGGAAATATAATGATAAAGGGCATATAAAAAGGCAAGAACGTAAAGGAAGTATTACAAATTTTGAATGTGATGATAAAGGAAGAATTATTCATTCGAGATGGGAGGTTATTATTCCAGAAGCACAGGGAACAATTAGAATAGAAGTTTGGAATGAATATAATCCCAAGGAAAATATGTTATATGTTCATACCTTAACTCAAGAAACAACAAGTTATGGTGATACATATGAAAAGAATGGAAATCAAACTCATATTGATGGAAAACCGATTCATTACAAGGATGACAGTTGTGAAATCGTATACAAATATGATGAAAATGGAAATATTTATCAGTTAAACAGAACTGATTATGGTCCTTACGGTTCAGTTACTTACACAATGTCATATAAAACAAATACAAAAGGAAATGTTATTTATAAAAAAGATTCTTATGGAATGGAAAATTGGTATGAGTACAATTCCAATGAGGTTTGTGTGTATGAAAAAGCAAAATCTTTTGATAATAGTATTTCTGAATACATATATGAATACACTTATTGGGATAATGGCAAAATAAAAACTTGTTCAAAGTATAAGTTTTGATTCCGTCTTGGTAGCTGATAGAGGACGGCGTTGTCCGGGAGGTCTTTGCCGGACGTGCGGGAAAGGATACGCTGCTGGAACGGTTCGGCTACGCTCGTTTTCTGCTGGAATCCAGCGGGAAGCCTGAAGGCGGAACCGCGGAAGAGGTGTCTCAAGCTTCGGCAATGATGGTACGGAGTTGATAAGCGCTCTCCGTCTGCCGCAGATGGCGCGCCTGACGTTTGCGAACGCTTGCCTGCGCAAGCGCATCCATCAGTATGTGCGCTTCCGTGCGCCGACGCGCGTCCTCGGAAATTTCGGGAATTGAGATTTCCTGCGGCGCAGCATTTTTAAGGAGGATATATGAAAAGGCTGTTTGCAGTTTTGTTTGCAGTCTTGGTTTTGTGCGGCGCGGCGGCTGCACAGGCGAACATTCAAGTTGACGGCGTGGAATTCGTCGGCTTCGGGGCGGACGGGGAAGTCAAGCTCAAAAAATCCAAGCTGGATGTCTGTCAGGTCGTGCGCCTGAAAAACAATTCCGGCTCGGCAAAGCGCGTGGCGGTTTTTCTGAAAATCACCTCCTTTGCCCAGCCCAACCTTGTCGTTACAGAACTGCCTCCGGGAAAGGAAACGGACGTGAAGTTTTTGGAGCTTCCGCCGACTCCCGGCTTGCGGCCGGAGTATGTAACGGTTACATCTTATTAAAACTTGAGGATGCAAAGCCGCGCGGTGCGCGGTGTCCTTGGAATAAAAGAGCAGTTCGCTTAACGGACTAAAGTAAAGAAACGGAAGCAAGCGCTTCCGAAGGAGTTTAAGATGAAGAAGGTATTGGTTGGAATGTTTGCGCTGGTTATGTGCGCGGGAATGGCGATGGCGGAAGTTACTTATTGTGTAACAGTAAAATGCTCTAGATGCAATAGAGGTAAGGGAAAAGTATATGAACTTATGGATATAAGCGGCTCTAGTCAATCTGATTGTGAAAAAAAAGCGAAAGATTATGTTTGCGAACATCTTCCTTCAAGTAAAAAAGCTATATCAGCAAAAGGCTACTGCCCAAAAATCGACTAATTGCAAAATCGAAACAACTTTTTGCACTGCCGAAGAAAAGCCTTGCTCGCTTTTTTCCGGCAGTATTTTTCATTACTAAAATCACAAGGAGTAAATTTATGAAAAAATAATGTGTGCAGTGTTCCTAATGTGCGTGGCGGCATCATTTTTTGTCATGGCGGAAACACTTTCCATATGCTACAAGGTTTCCATCCCTGTGTCCTGTTCCTACATGAACAATGATTTTGAAACGAATGAATTTCAATTTATATTTGAAAAGGAATATACTGGCGGCATAGGCACTACAGAAAACAACTGCCGAATCAATGCAGAAAATCAGGCTTCGTTCGAAGCGCAAAAGGAAGGAATCTCGCACATCAAAGATAAATCCAATTTCTTTGGAAGTGCCAAAGTCTCGCTCGGACAAAAATCGTCCAGCAGGCAATAACGGACAACCCCGGTGGAGAAAAGCCTTACACGTTTTTCTCCGGCGGCATCATTTCCATATCATCACCAAAAAATACGAACGTAGCCAAACCGATAAATTCCCTGTAGTTTTCCTTTGTGATTGTTTTGATGGGCGCATTGCTATGGGCAAAACGATTTTCAGAGCGTTCATTTTTTTGTACTCCTGAATGTTCCGCATGATGAGATTGTTCACATTCCGAACAAGTCTGAATGCGTGCCTGTATCGACGAGCGTCAGCGTCAGAATCGTTTCCTGCTTCAAATAGACCAAAAGCCAGTTCGAGCGTGATGCCGTCTTTCAGCTTGTTGATGACATCTTCAAGCAGGGAAACGTCAAGGCCTCGCCTTACGGCAAGCTTGTAGCTTTTTTTGAACTGCGATGTCCGCTTTACGATATAGGTCATGCGTTCAAATCCTTGAACAGCTCCTTTGTGTCGGCATAGCCCTTTACGTCCGGATCGCCGCTTATCTGCAAGGCTTCAAGCATCGCGTCCGCAAGGCGGGGGCTTGGCTCGTGCGCTTCCGCCGCCTTCTGCTCGTAGCGGTGCACGACGTAGCCGATTATCTGCGAGATTTCGTCAAGGCACGCTTCGGGAACTGCCTTTATCTGCGCCAAAACTGATTCATAGGACATAGTGCGTTCTCCTCCCCTCAGCCCAAGAACTTCTTCAGCACGGAGATGAACACGTCGATGTCGAGCGGCTTTGCGATGTGGTCGCTCATGCCGTTCTTGAGGGCGGCTTCTTTGTCTTCGTCCATGGCGTTGGCGGTCATGGCGATAATCGGCAGACTCTTTACATCGGTTCGCGGCATGCTGCGGATTTTGCGCGTTGCTTCGTAAACGTCAATGATCGGCATCTGAACTTCAATCAAGATTGCGT
>CAMWPF010000105.1 GCA_947176045.1 uncultured Treponema sp.
ATGAATCTTGCTCAAACAGCATTGAGGCATGCCCCAAAATATGTCATTTTTTATTGTAATTATTGGTTCAATATTGCTTATAATTTATAAAAAGAAGCGAAGCCGCGCCGAGCGCGGCAAAAATCAGTCTGCGCATAGAAAGAGTATAGCACGGAACGGGCGGCTGCGCCGCACCAAATTTTCCGGCGCCCCGCCCGCCCCGCTAGCCGTTCCGGCGGACAATCCATGCAGTGGCTATGTCCATCGCGGTACGGCAGGCGTTCGTCTGGTCGAGCGCGTTGAGCATCACAAAGTCGTGGATTGCGCCTTGAATGCGGACTGCGGAAACGTCGGTTCCAGCACGGCGCAATGCTTCGCCGAACGCCTCCCCTTCGTCGCGCAGGACATCGGCCTGCGCCGTGATGATCATCGCCGGAGGAAGCCCGGAAAGCCCGCCTTCGCCGGCGCGCAGCGGGGACGCCTCGACGCTGCCGCGCTCTGATTCGGCCGGCATATACTGGTTCCAGAACCACTGCATTCCATCGCGCGTCAAGTAGTAGTTCTCCGCGAATTCCTTGTATGATTCCGTGCTGAACGACGCGTCCGCCACCGGATAGAACAAAAGCTGCTTGTGGACCGCCACGCCGCCGCGGCGCTTCGCACGGATCGCCATCACCGCCGCCATGTTTCCGCCCACGCTGTCCCCGGCGACCGTAAGCGTCTCCTTGCGCACAGCCGCCGCGTCAGCGCCGAGGATGTCCGAAAGGTGCGAAAGCGCGTGCCAGCACTGCTCGACGGCGACTGGAAATTTCGCCTCCGGGGAGCGTGAGTATTCGGGAAACACGACGATCGAATTGGTGCGGGCGGCAAGCTCGCGCACAAGCTTTTCGTGCGTGCGGAAGCTTCCGTAGACCCAGCCTGCGCCGTGTATATAGAAGATTACATCCCTTGCAGGCGCCTCGTTCTGCGGGCGGACGGTATAGACAGGAATCCTGCCCCATGCCCCGCAGCCGAATTCCTGCGACGAGACGGATGCGGGATGCATGAACACCGGCGATTCCTGCGCGCCTTCAAGCGCCTTCCGGCCGTCCTCAGGCGCAAGCTCGAAAATCAGCGGCGGCACCGCGCTCTGGACGCAAAACTCTTCCGCTGCCGCTTCAAGGGGAACGCGGCGGCCGCCGCGCCGTTCTTCCGAATGCTCCATACCAAAACCTCCTGAAAGGCCGGACGTATTCCGGCTCCGGCTTTAAATATAGCCAAAACAGCTTCCAGAGGCAAAAAATATGGATAAAACCCCAAAGGCGCGGACCGCTGCGCCGCGTCCGTTCCAGCCTCAGTCCGCCGCGCCCCATTCCGTCCGACCGCGGTTTGCCTCAAAAATCAAGTCCGCTGCCGTACTCGCCGGATTCATCAGCGCGGTCCGCTTCTTCCTCTGGCTCCCATGAACGGCCGAATTCGGTGTCCTTGAACAGCGCGGCAAGCCCGGTTATCTGCTTGAGGCGCAGGATTTCGTCCTTGTCCATGCCGAGGTGCCGCGCAATCCATGCGTCGCCGCGGCCAAGCTCGTGCAGCTCGCGGACGATGTTGCTCATAAGCCCCACGTCGTGGGAGCCGCGCGCGCGGTTGTGGCGGATGGTGCTTGCCATGCAGCCGGCAGTGTCCTTGTCGATGACGGCGACAGGCATCATGCCGTGCTCGCGCTCGTAGATGTCGGCGTACTCCTTCATGACGCGCCAGCGATGGAAGCCGTCCACAATCGAGTAGGTTCCGTCCTTCTCGTCATAGCAGCAGACAATCGGCATCGTGTAGCCGTCCTCCTTGATGCTGTCGTAGAGGAGCTTCATTTCCGGCGGAGCGACACTGTTGGGATTGTACGCGTTCGGAACAATCTTTTCAAACGGAACCGCGCGCACGCGGTAGACAGGGCTTTCAAATTCATTTTTCATGGAGCAATCCTTTGTACCGTTCCTTGACGGCGTTTATGCGCTGCTGCTCCTGCCGGGAAAGCGCGAATCCCATCGTGCGGCAGGTATGGTCGTTCTTGAGGATGCACAGGCACATCCGCTTCCAGCTGGGGATGTCCTTGGTGGACTTGATGTCGTCCGTGTCGTCGGGTATGTCGCCGATGAAGACGACGCGCGAATTCTTCATCACGGTGTAGTTGGAGACGCCGTTGCGCCGGATGCGGTAGCCGTGGTCGAGCAGGTCCTGAATCACGTTCTCCTCGAGGCCGCCGCCCGTCTTGCGCCAGAATTCCATCGACGTCCTGAACTTCCTGATGTAGCTTGCGCGCAGCCGGGATGGAAGCGTGTCGAGCAGGAACTTCGTGTACGACTCCCACGAGTGCCCTTCGGGAAGCGTGACTCCCCGCCAGCCCATCGCCCGGCTCCTGCCGTAGAGCGCGCCGAAATTCGCGCCGCGCACGCGCCCCACGAGCTTCGTCCAGATTTCAGGGTCGATGACGCGGTAGAGGTTCAGCGCCTCCTTGGAGCTGTCGTTGAACGGAGAGGCCACGCGCATCTGGTCGATCTTGACGCCTGCCTTGTAGTAGAGGTCGTAGATGCGGTTGTACGTATAGCCGAACTTCACATTCGCCGTCCAGACGTCGGAATTCGACCAGTCGTACAGCGGGGACGCGCTCCACACGTCCTTGAACTGCCGCGAAATCCAGCACGTTCCCTTGTAGCCGTACTTCTTGTTGACGATGGCGCTGTAGCGCTGCAGCGATTCGTCCGCGCGCAGCCCGAGCAGGCAGACCGTCCGCCCGTTTCCGTGCGACTCCTTGTAGAACCGCCCGAACTGCTTGGCAAGATCCTCCTGATGCATGCGGTAGCGGTAGTGCGTGAACGGATTTTCCAGCGTGACGACATAGGGAAGCTCAGGGCGCGGCCGAACCCACAGCTCCTGCTTTGTGTCGTCCCACGGATACCAGTACATTTCGTAGCTGCTGAGCGCCGTCCGCGTCGCCATCGGAAGGCAGACCCAGTAGAGGTCGCAGCCGCCTTCCGCTTCCAGCGCGCGGAACGTTTCGGCGACGTATTCGGTGGTAACGGTGTACTGCGCCTCAAAGTCCTGATGGAAGACGCCGATTGCGCGCTCAGGAAAGAATTTCCGCCGGAAGTCGAGCAGGAGGTTCAAGAGCAGCCCGCTGTCCTTCCCGCCGCTGAACGATACGTAGATGTTCTCAAATTCGCGGAAGATGTACTGAAAGCGCTCCTGCACGGCCTCGCAGACGTTCTGGCTGCGGTAGCCCTTGACCATCATGGCGCGCCTCTCGCCGGCGCGCATCCCTCACCGCCCATATTCAGGCTCATCTCTTCTCCTCTTCGCAAGTCATTCTAGCAGATTTCCGTCCAGCGTGTCAAAATTCTAGAAAAACTGGCGCTTCAGCAAAGGCGCCGTTCAATCCAGCATATTGCGGCAGCAAACAAGACGAGGATCGAAATATAGTCTGCGGCGAACAGCAGCGGTCAGCCCGCAAACGGCAGTCCGGCGGACGCAGGCATGGGCATGATGCCGCCTGCGCCGTCCGCAAACAGGACGTTTCCGTCCATGAGGACGATTGCAAGCGCCGTCATCACGATGCCGGACGCAATCCTCATATTCTGCCGGAATGCCGTCGCCGCCCCTCAAAAAAAGACGCCGCCGTCCGAAAGGACGGCGGCATTCTGCCCCGCAAAAGCGCGTCAGACCTTGAACTGGTCGATCTGGCTTGTGATGCGGTAGATCGAACCGGAAATCGAAGTCGCGATGTTCATCAGCGAGTCGTCGCCCTCCTCGATCGTCTTTACGCCGTTCTCAATCGTCTTGAGCGACGTGAGCACGACTTCCGACGAATGGCGCAGCTTCTCGACGTCTTCGATGATTTCGCCGCGCGCGTTGTCCACATCGTCCGACGCGTCCTTTACCTTTCCGGCGGCGTCGTTCATGTAGCCGAGCGCCTCGCTTATCTGCTTGGAGCCTTCCGACTGCTCGTCCATCGAAAGCTTGATCTGGCTCACCAAATCGCCCGTGCCCTGAATCTTTTCAGACACGCGCGTGAACATCTTATCCGAAATGTCCGACGCCTCGACGACGCTTGAAATTGAGTTGAGGATCATCGTCAGCTGGTCGCCGATGTTCTTCGACTGCGTCGAAGAATTTTCCGAAAGCTTGCGGATTTCGTCCGCGACGACGGCAAAGCCCTTGCCCGCGTCCCCGGCGTGCGCCGCCTCGATCGCCGCGTTCATGGCGAGCAGGCTCGTCTGGTCGGCAATCGACGAAATCACATCGTTCGCGTCGTTGAGCATCTTGGACTGCTGCTCAATCTTCTGGATCTGCTCGTTCACCTCGCGCTGGCGCAGGATTCCGTTATGGACATCGTCCTGAAGTATATGGAATTCCTCCGCCATCTTTTCAATGGAGCGCGAAACCGAGCCGATGTTTCCAATCATCTCGGTAACCGCGCTCGACGCGTTCTGCATTCCATCGTTCTGCGTTACAAGCAGTTCGCGCAGCTGCTGCACGGAATCAGAAATTTCGTCCACGGCGCCCGACGTGTTCTTGATCAGAAGGTTCTGGCTTTCAATCTCCGTTTCGACGCTGCGGATGTTGCCGATCATCTGGTCGACGAACGCCGTGTTCTCCTGCACCATTGTGCCAAGCCGGTCTCCGTAGCTCAAAAGGTCGCCTTCCGTCCCCTTGATTTCGCCGATGATTTTCTGAAGCTTGTCGCAGAACGCGTCGAAGTTGATGACGAGGAAGCCGATCTCGTCGCGGATGAACAGCTTGCACCGCTTGGTCAGGTCGGCCTCGCCGGCAGCCATGTCCTTGAGCGAATCCGTAACGTTCTTGATCCGCCACATGAGCCAGCGCACGAACACAAAGCTGATGGCAGACAGCACGACCGCCAGAATGAGCGCGAACGGAGCGATGATGCCCGCCGCCGTCCTGATGACCAGCGTGACGGATTCAAGCGACTTCGCCACGAACAGGATTCCCGTCACTTCCCCGTCTTCGTCCGCAAGCGGCATGTACACCGAAACGTATTCCTTTCCAGTGGAGGCGATGGTGTTCCGCCCGATGTACTGCTCTCCCTGCTTCAGGACCTGATTCGCGACAGCCTGGTTTGTCAACCTCGTGCCGATGAGCTTCTTCCCGCTGGTATCGACAAGCGACGTGTCAACCCTCATGTCATCGCGGAACACGGTGCATTCGGCTCCATAGCTTTCCACCACCTGCTCCACCAAGAGATTGTTCGCAAAGCTGTACCCCAGCACCACCGCGCCCACGACGCGCTGTCCGTCACGCAGCGGAGCGGCCGCGACCATTCCGTAGGGGATGTCGGAGAACTGCTCGTACGCCCACGCCTTGCTTCCCGAAAGCGCCCCTGAGACAGCCTTGGATGAGGCGACATTGGCGGATGCAAGGCCGTGCGTCCAGACGGTGTACCCCGACGCGTCCGTAACGGCGTAGAAGTCGGTGTCCGTGTCGGAAAGCCGCTCCTCCATCAGCTCGCGGAGCCTCGCATGGTCGTTCTGGACGGCGTCGACGATGTCCTTCTCCCGCGCGTAAATCGCGGAATAGCCGTCGATGCAGCTGCGCCAGTCATAGAGCGTGCGCTGGATTCCGTCGGCGGTGGACAAAAGCCCTTCCGTCGTAATCAGTTCGACTTCATATTTGAATACGCCGATTGCAACGCCCGAAACCAAGAGGCTCGTGAGCATGATGAAGCCCGCGATGATGAGGAGCAGCTTCGTCTGAATCTGCATATCCTTCTTGTACGTCGTCGCGAAGCGGTCGAGTTCTTTTCGTTTTCCCATTATAAAATACCCCCCCCCGTCGATCATTTTAAGGGGGGGCGTTTTTTGGAAAGGATTTTTTCAGAAGGTGTGTTAATTACTTCGAGGTAATATGGTGTATTTTTTTTTT
>CAMWPF010000106.1 GCA_947176045.1 uncultured Treponema sp.
TATCCACGTATAGAGCATGGTTACGACCGTCGCAATCGCCGGAGCGAGCGTCGTCGTCACAAAGATGGAGGCAAGTCCGCCCACGCCTTCCAGCTGCGTCGCCGCCGCGCCGTTGAATCCGTACCAGCCGAACCACAGGATGAAGCATCCCAGCGCGCCCAGCGGCAGGGAATGCCCCGGAATCGCATGAACCGCCGTCACCTTGCCGCCGAAATCCTTCGTGTACTTTCCGATGCGCGGGCCGAGGATGGCGGCACCAATCAGCGCCGCCATGCCGCCCACCGAATGGATTGCGGCGGAACCGGCGAAATCGCAGAATCCCAGCTGTGCGAGCCAGCCCTGCGGATTCCACACCCAGCCTGCCTCAATCGGGTAGACGACGGCGCTGATGATTGCGGAATAAACGCAGTACGCGCTGAATTTCGTACGTTCCGCCATCGCGCCGGAAACGATTGTCGCGGCGGTGGCGCAGAACACCAGATTGAAGACGAAGCTCGACCACGGAAAGTCCGCATAGTTCGTGAAAATCTGAAGGTTCGGCCGTCCAATCAGCCCGAAGAAATAGTTCTCGCCCATCATCAGCGCAAACCCGATCAGCGCGAACATCGGCGTACCGATGCAGAAATCCATCAAATTCTTCATGATGATGTTTCCGGCGTTCTTCGCGCGTGTGAAGCCGGTTTCGACCATCGCGAATCCGCACTGCATGAAGAATACGAGCGCCGCGCCAATCAAGAACCAGACGCTGTAAACCTGGCTTGTCGCGGCCTCCACCGCCGCGCCCACAAGTGTCTCTTCCATAAAGAAGCCCCCTTTGAACAAATAAAAAAGCGCGCATACCGGCCGCAAGAAACGGAATTCTCCATTTCCTGCAACTGATACGCACGCCTTTGTGCGAAAAATAATGTCTGAACGCGCTGCCGCGCAAGACGTCAGATCCGGAACAACAGATCCTCGTAGGACGGGAACGGCTTGCAGTCCTCGCCGATCAGCGGCTCGATTTCGTCGGCGACCGCCCTCGCCTCCGCCATCGCAGGAATGACGTCAGCCGCATACGCCTTCGCGCACGCCATAATGTCGGACTGCTGCTTCGCCGCAAGGTGCTTTCTGGAAAGCTCCTCGGCCTTCGCCGCAAGCGCATCAGTCAGTCCGTCCAGCTTCGCCAGCAGCGCCGCTTCGGAAGCGCACTTCGCGCCGCCCACAACCGCCTTGATCCGCGCCGCCGTCTCGCCGACAGCGGACATATACTTGAAGGACGCCGGCAGGATGTCCTTATTGATCATCTCAAGCATCGTCTCCACTTCGATGTTCAAGACCTGGCAGTATTTTTCCAGCTTGATGTCGTAGTGGCTCTTCATCTCCTGCTCCGTGTACACTCCCAGTTCAGTGAAAAGCTTCACATTCTTCGGCTTGAGGTACTCGCCCATCGCATCGGGAAGCGTCTTCAAGTTCAAAAGCCCGCGCCGTTCCGCTTCGGAAATCCAGCCCGCATCGTAGCCGTTGCCGTTGAAGACGATCCGCCAGTGCGCGGTGATCTCCCGCCTGATGAGCGTCTGAAGCGCGCCGTCGAAATCTTTCGCCGCGCCAAGCTCGTCCGCGAACTGCTTCAAGACGTCCGCGACAATCGCGTTGAGCGTCGTGTTCGGTCCGGAAATCGAAAGCGACGAGCCGCAGGAGCGGAACTCGAACTTGTTGCCGGTAAACGCGAACGGACTCGTGCGGTTCCTGTCCGTAGAATCCTTCGGAATCGGAGGCAGGACGTCGACGCCGATCGTCATCTTCTGCTTGGTCTTGTCGTCATACGGCGTGCCGTTCTTGATGGACTCCAAAACCGCCTGCAATTCGTCGCCGACGTACATCGAAATGATTGCGGGCGGCGCCTCGTTCGCGCCGAGGCGGTGGTCGTTTCCTGCGGACGCGACGGAAATGCGGAGCAAATCCTGATTTTCGTCGACAGCCTTGATGACCGCCGTCAGGAACAGCAGGAACTGCGCGTTCTTCGCCGGCGTGTCGCCCGGCTCCAACAGGTTTTCGCCCTCGTTCGTAGACATCGACCAGTTGTTGTGCTTGCCGCTTCCGTTCAAGCCGGCGAACGGCTTTTCGTGCAGGAGGCAGACAAGCCCGTGCCGGCCGGCGACCTTCTTCATGATTTCCATCGTAAGCTGGTTCTGGTCGGCGGACAAGTTCGTCGTCGAAAAAATCGGCGCCATCTCATGCTGCGCGGGCGCGACCTCGTTGTGCTCCGTCTTTGAAAGGATGCCGAGCGACCACAGCTCGTTGTTCAAGTCTTCCATAAATTTGACAATCCGCGGCTTGATGGCGGCGAAATACTGGTCGTCCATCTCCTGCCCTTTGGAAGGCTTCGCGCCGAACAGCGTGCGCCCCGTCATCCGCAGGTCCTTGCGCTGACTGTACAGCTTTTCGTCCACGAGGAAGTATTCCTGCTCCGGCCCGACAGTCGTCGCGACGTGCTTGACGGACGTGTTTCCGAACAAGTTCAGAACACGGATCGCCTCCCTGCTCAGAATTTCCATCGAGCGCAAAAGCGGCGTCTTCTTGTCGAGCGCCTCGCCCGTGTACGAGCAGAACGCCGTCGGAATGCAGAGCGAATGATCCTTGATGAAGGCGTATGACGTCGGATCCCAAACTGTGTATCCGCGGGCCTCGAATGTCGCCCGATGCCCGCCGGACGGGAATGAAGAGGCGTCCGGCTCGCCCTTGACAAGCTCCTTTCCGCTGAATTCCATGATGATGCCGCCGTCGGCGTTCGGGGAAATGAAGCTGTCGTGCTTTTCCGCCGTGATGCCCGTGAGCGGCTGGAACCAGTGCGTGAAATGCGTCGCGCCTTTGGAAATCGCCCAATCCTTCATAGCGTGCGCCACTTGGTTCGCGACGTCAAGCTTGAGCGGCGTGCCGTCCTCCAGCGTCTTCTTGAGCGCCTTGAACGTCTCCTTCGGAAGAAGCTCCTGCATCACCTTCTGGTTGAAGACATTGCTTCCAAAAATTTCAGGTATATTCGACATACGTCCCCCTTGCAGTACGTTAAAAAACAAAAGGCGCTGTGAACGGCTAACAAACGTAGTGTTCACATCGCCTTTGATGTTTACGCAACACTTATACACCAACGGAGAAAAATCGTCAAGGGGAATTTCTGAGAAACTTAAAAATAGTATTTGTCCGTTCAAAAAATCGGGTTTATAATAAACTATCGCAAAACAGTCGGACGCAAATTGAAATTTGCCCTCGGACTTTAATTAAGGAGTATTCATGAAATTACGCAGATTGATTGCCGGTGCATCGGCGCTCTTGATGGCAAGTTCGCTTGCAATGGTGACGGGTTGTTCCAAAGGCGGAGCAGTTGACGTCGGCATCGTCCTTCCGACCAAGGACGAGCCGCGCTGGATTCAGGACGAGGCGCAGTTCCTCGAACTGCTGAAGGGAAACGCTTCCGTCCAGCTGCTTTTCAGCCAGGGCGATTCCAACAAGGAAAAGCAGAATGTCGAAGCGCTCCTCAACAAAGGAATCAAGATTCTGATCATCTGTCCGCATGATGCGACGGCCGCAGCTGCGGCGGTCGAGGCGGCAAAAAAAGACGGCGTAACGGTCATCTGCTACGACCGCCTCATCACGGACACGGACGCAGTGGACTACTATGTTACGTTCGACAGCGTTTCCGTCGGCGAGGCGCAGGGGCAGTTCCTGATTGACAGCATCGAGCCGGACTCCAAGGGAAATCCGCTCTATCTGTATGCCGGCGCCGCCTCCGACAACAACGCCTTCCTGTTCTTCGAAGGCGCATGGAAGGCCCTGCAGCCGAAAATTGCGGACGGAACGTTCGTAATCAAAAATTCCGACAAGGCAGTCGCGCTCCAAAACAAGAATTCGCTTTCGCGCACGGAACTTTCCGACATCATCAACCAAGTAACGACGGACTGGAATTTCGACGTCGCAAAGAAGAAGGCCGCGGACAACCTGACGATGGCGAAGGCTTCCGACAAGGGCGCCTGCTACGTCCTCGCTCCGAACGACGGAACGGCGCGCGCCATCTCCGACGAATTCTCGAAGGATCCGGCCGTTACGTCGTTCGTGATTACCGGACAGGACGCGGAGCTGGCATCGCAGCAGTACATCGTGGACGGCCGCCAGTCGATGACGGTCTGGAAGAATACGAGCATCCTTGCCGCCGACGCCGTCGCGATGGCGACGCAGGTTCTGGACGGCACAATTCCCGAGACGACTTCGACTTACGACAACGGCAAGATTGAAGTTCCGGCAAAGCAGACGGCCGTCACAGTCATCACAAAGGACAACATCGACTTGCTGGTCGACGCCAACTACAACGGCGCGAAGACGCAGCTTCGGTTCGAATAAAGACAGATGAATCCTTGCGCGGGCGGCCGTTCCGCCTGCGCGGGGATTGTGCGGCAGACGGCGCAGCTTTTTCTCCGCCGGAGCCGCACGGCTTGCGTTGGGACACCGCATGGCGGCGTCTTGTTTTTTGGAGGAGCAGATGGGCGAGACGATTCTGGAGATGCGCCACATCACAAAGGAATTCCCCGGCGTCAAGGCGCTCGACGACATTACGTTCCACGTAGATAAAGGCGAAATTCATTTTTTGGTCGGAGAAAACGGCGCCGGAAAATCGACCTTGATGAAAGTGCTTTCGGGCGTCCATCCGCACGGCAGCTTTTCAGGCGACGTCCTCGTGAACGGACAGATCCAATCGTACAAATCCATCAAGGACAGCGAAAATGCCGGCATCGCAATCATCTATCAGGAGCTTGCCCTCATCCCGGAACTGTCGGTATACGAAAACATCTTCCTCGGCCACGAAATTTTGAAGCCGAACGGCACAATCGACTGGAATGAAACCATCATTCAGGCGAAAAAGCTGCTCGACAAGGTGGGGCTGAACGTAGATCCCGGTTCAAAGGTCAAGGATCTGGGAACGGGAAAGCAGCAGCTCATCGAAATCGCAAAGGCGCTGAGCAAGAACGTCAAGATTCTGATTCTGGACGAGCCGACTTCCTCCCTGAATGAAACCGACAGTGAGAATCTCTTGAACTTGATATGCAGCCTCAAGGAGCAGGGCGTAACCTGCATCATGATTTCCCACAAGCTCAAGGAAGTCCTCAAGATTGCAGACAACATTACGGTCCTGCGCGACGGGCATACCGTCGGAACGTTTGCGCGCAGCCAGCTTTCCGAAGAATTCATCATCAAGCACATGGTCGGACGGGAAATCACGAACATCTATCCGCGCCGCGAGCATATTGAAATCGGCGGCGTGATTTTTGAAGCGAAGGACTGGAAGGTCTACGATTACGACGTCTCGCGGTGGCTGTTGAAAGGCATACATCTCACGGTGCGCAGGGGCGAAATTCTGGGCATCGCCGGCCTGATGGGCGCAGGCCGCACAGAATTCGCGCTCAGCGTGTTCGGCAATCCGCGCAAGTACAAGACGGAAGGAACATTATACCACAACGGAAGGAAAGTCGCCTACAAAAGCCCCAAGGAGGCGATTGCAGACGGATTCGCCTACGTCTCCGAGGACCGCAAGCGCGACGGATTGATTTTGGATCAAGACGTAAAGCAGAACATCACGGTCGCATCGCTGCGCTCTTTGGTGAAGCAGGGCGTCCTTGACAAGAACCAAGAGATTGTCGTCAGCAGCCAGTACTGCCGCGACTTGAAAATCAAAACGCCGTCCATCGACTCTCCGGTGCGCCAGCTTTCCGGTGGAAACCAGCAGAAGGTTTCGCTTTCCAAGTGGCTGATGTCCAAGCCGGAGATTCTGATTTTGGACGAGCCGACCCGCGGAATCGACGTCGGCGCCAAATACGAAATCTACACGCTGATGAACACGCTCGTGGAACAGGGCATGAGC
>CAMWPF010000107.1 GCA_947176045.1 uncultured Treponema sp.
CGGGGGGGGGGCGTTTTCCCCCATCCGCGGGCGGGCTCCGCGCGCCGGCATTCACTTCGCCGCAGCCTCGATGACGGCGCGCATGGCGGCAAGCTTTTCGCACGTCTCCTCGTATTCGCGCGCCGCATCCGACGCATGGACGATGCCGCCGCCCGCCTGAAGCGTCCAGACATCGCCCTGCTTCACGGCGCAGCGGATGGCAATGCAGAAATCGAGGGCGTTCCTGTTCGTGATATAGCCGACCGCTCCGGCATAAAAGCCGCGCTTCGTGCGTTCCAACGACGACAAGATTTCAATCGCGCTGATTTTCGGCGCGCCGCTCACCGTTCCCGCCGGAAACGCCGCGCGCAGCACGTTCACCGCCGGCACGTTCCCGCCGAGCGTTCCGCGGACTTCGGAAACAAGATGGATGACGTGGCTGTACAGCTCCGTCGTCATAAAGCGCGGCACGTCCACGGAACCACTCTTGCAGACGCGCCCCAAATCATTGCGGGCAAGGTCGACGAGCATGAAATGTTCCGCGCGCTCCTTCGCATCGGCAAGCAGCTCCGCCTTCAACTTCTCATCCTCGGCGCTGTTCTTTCCGCGTCGGCGCGTTCCCGCTATCGGATGGATGACCGCCTCGCCGTCCCGGACGCGGACGATGCTTTCCGGCGACGCGCCCGTAAACTGGAAGCTGCCGAAATCCAAATAGAACAAGTACGGCGACGGATTGACGGAGCGCAGCCGCCGGTAGACTTCCAGCGCGGGAATTTCACTGCGGATTTGCAGGCGGCGCGACGGCACCGCCTGAATGATGTCGCCTGCGACAATCCGCTTTTTGAGCGCCTCGACTTTTTCAATATATTCGTCGCGGGACTTCCTTTCGTCAGTGATGACGGACGATTCAAAGCCTTCTTCCGGCGACGCAAGGTAGGAAAAATCCAAGTCGGACAGGCGCCTCTTGATTTTCGCAACCGCCGCAGCCAAATCAATCTGATGCTCCTTGTAGTTCTGAGCGCAAATATGAATTTTCTCCGAAAAATGATCGAAAACGATGAACGTATGCCCGACAATGAACGCGCTTTCAGGAATATGCAGCTCGTCGTCCTGCGCCTGAAGGCGGATGGTATCGCAGCGGGCGCAAAATTCGTAGCTGAGATAGCCGATTCCTGCCGACGGCAGCGGAAAGTCGCATCCAGCAGCTTCCTCCGGCGGATTTTCCGCCGCGATTTCCGCAAGGACGTCCAAAATATCGCCGCCCTTCATAAGGTACACCGGGCGGCGCTCACCGCTGATGACAAATGCGACGCCGCCGTCATCCTGAACGACGCGGAACGCCTCGTCAAGCATCAAGATGGAATAACGGTCCTTTCCCTGGGAGAACGACGCCGATTCCAGCACCGCCTTCGCCTCACATTTCTTCGCAAGGGAGAACGGCGTGAACCGCTCTCCGGGCAACGTTTCAACAATCATTTCAAAATCTCCGTTTGTTTCTATATAAAGAAACATCGTTTTCCACTATACCACCGCCCGTTGTTTCTGTCAATAGAAACAACGGAAAGCGCGCGCCGCGGCACTTTTTCTGTTCCGTTGGAAATGCTATAATCGCACGCATGACGAACAGAGAAAAATTCTGCGCGGACGCCCGGCGGATTATCAAGCACGCGCGGGCGGAACGCAACGGCGCCCTCGACACAGAATCGGTGTGCGCCGAAATCAGCGCGCTCTTCGTGCGGGAGTCCGGCGTTCCCGGCGGACTCCCGCGCTTTACGGCGGATTATTGGAAGAAGGCGTACATCGACGCGTCGGAACAGCCCGCCGACGAGCCGTCCGCCCAGAACATTGAGATTTTGAGCGCGATGCTCGCGTTCCTCGAAGGCTCCGACGAATGCGAGGAGCTTTTGAGCGGGAACGACTGGCACGAGCTGGGACAGCTCGTGAGCGACGAGGCGGAAGACCTGCCGATCGACGTCTTGCAGCGCCTCATGGGAATCATCGTAAGCAAAGGCGCGCTTTGATGTCCGGCGGATCCAGCAGTTCCTACAGTTCCTGCGCGCACTGCCCGCGGAACTGCGGCGCAAACCGAAGCGGCGGCAAGACCGGCTTTTGCGGCGAAACGGAAGCCGTCCGGATCGCGCTCGCCTGCCTGCACTTCGGCGAGGAGCCGCCGGTTACAGCGTCCGGCGGCAGCGGAACGATTTTCTTCACCGGGTGCACGCTCCGCTGCGCGTTCTGTCAGAACTACCAGATTTCCCAGCAGGGCATGGGGCGCGCGGTTTCCAGCGATGAATTCACGGAAATCTGCCTGCGCCTGCAAAGCGCCGGCGCGGAAAACATCAACCTTGTAACGGGAAGCCACATGATTCCCCGGCTCGCGGAATACATCCGCGCCGCACAGCGCGACGGCTGCGCCGTGCCGTTCTGCTGGAATTCCTCGGCGTACGAGCGCCCGGAGCTGCTCGAACATCTCAAGGACTGCGTGAAAATCTGGCTGCCTGATTTGAAGACGCTGGACGGCGCGCTGGCACGGCAGCTGTTCGCCGCAGAAGACTATCCCGAAACGGCGGCGGCGGCGGTGCAATGGATGATTTTGCATTTTCCGCCGAAGTTTTCCGCCGACGGACGCGGAAACGGCGGAACGTCCGAAAAAATGGAGCAGGGCGTCATCGTGCGGCACTTGTTCCTGCCGGGGCGGTTCGCGGAAACGGCGGACGTCCTGCGATGGCTCAAGGAAAACGCCGACGGACGCGCGCTGATTTCGCTCATGTCGCAATATACGCCGGTACCGTTCCGGGAAACGTCCGCGCAGGCGGCGCGCCGCAGCGCATCGCTCGCCGCGCTGGAAAACCGGCCTGTCTCCGCGGACGAGGACGGCGACTTGCGCGACCTGATCGCCGCCTTTGACTTCGAGCAGCTGTTCTATCAGGAACTTTCCGACGACGCCAGCTGGCTTCCCGACTTTTCGCAGGCGCGGCCGTTTCCGAACAAGCTCGCCGTTCCAATCTGGCACTGGAACGGCGGATTCGCCTGAACCTGCGAAGCATTCGGACGGAACGCAGACGGCCGACCTTCCGGGCTTGCGCGGCTCCCTGCGGTCGGTGCGCGCGGAAGAATGCGGACGGCGGCGGCCAGCGCCTTCACGCGACGGAACGCTTCCGCGGGGCAGGCGTTCCAGCGCCGCGCGCACTCGCGCTACGCGCGCCCGCTCCAGTCCGGCGTAGGCTGCTCCTCCGGCGCGCTGCGCGCGCCGTACCGCCGCTGATTTCCGAGCGCCGCCGCACTGCGCGGCGGCGGGAAAGCCGCAGACGCGCGCAAATCAGCCGGAACGCATCTTCCGGCTGATTCATCTGCCAGCGGAGGGGCGGCGGAGCCGCCCGCGTTAGGGGGCGCGCCGGTACACCGCAGGACGCGCAGCGGCCGAGGAGTAAAGGCAAGCACCCGACGGCAGGCTGCGCACGCAGCCTGCCGGAACGCCCGAAATCAAGGGCGGACGGCGGAACGGTGCGGAACACCGGCGGCGCTTATTTGTACAGCTCGACGAGCCGCAGCAGATGCTCGTACCGCGCCGTCGCGGCGGCTTCGTTCCGGGCGAACAGGATCTTCGCGCGTTCCGGCGCTTCGTTGACGAGCTTGGTGTAGCGCGTCTCGTTGTTCAGGAACGCCTGGTAGCTTCCGTCGCCGGGCTTGGAATACAGCGTGAACGGATTCTTGCCTTCCGCCTTGAGCTGCGGGTTGAAGCTGAACAAGTTCCAGTATCCCGACTTTACGGCGGACTTCATCACGTCCTGGCAATGCCCCATGCCGCCCCGGATGCCGTGAAGCTCGCACGGCGCGTACGCCACAATCAGCGACGGGCCGTTGTACGCCTCGGCTTCCTGCAAGACTTTGACGGTCTGCCCCGGATTCGCGCTCAGCGCAATCTGCGCCACGTACACGGAGCCGTAGCTCATCGCGATTTCTGCCAGATTCTTCTTTCCGCCTTCCTTTCCCGCCGCGGCGAACTGCCCCACGGCGCCGATGTTCGACGACTTGGACGTCTGCCCGCCGGTGTTGGAATACATTTCGGTATCGAACACGAGCATGTTCACGTTTTCGCCGGACGCAAGGACATGGTCAAGTCCGCCGAACCCGATGTCGTATGCCCAGCCGTCGCCGCCGAAAATCCACACGGACTTCTTCGGAAGATCGTCGCGGCGCGCAAGGATTTCCGCCGCAAGCGCGGCTGCCGGGCCTTCCGATGCAGACGGCTCGGACGGCGCCGCGCCGGACGCTCCGGCAAACGCCTCAAGCTCGCGGACAAGCGCGTCCGCCGCCGGAGCGTTCGCGGCCGTGTCGTCCTTGGTCGCAAGGTACGCCGAAACCGCGTCCCTCAGCGGCTGGGGAACGCCTACGGCTTCAGAAAGCGCGGCGGCCTTTTCCAGAACTGCGGCGCGCCGGAACTTCTGGCCGAGGTACATTCCCAGTCCGTGCTCCGCGTTGTCCTCGAACAAGGAATTCGCCCACGCCGGCCCCCTGCCGGTCTTATTTTCCCGCGTGTACGGACACGTCGCCGCCGGGCCGCCCCAAATCGAAGAGCAGCCGGTCGCGTTGGAAATGTACATCTGCGTTCCGAACAGCTGCGTCACAAGGCGCGCGTAGGACGATTCGGCGCAGCCGCCGCACGAGCCGGAGAATTCCAAAAGCGGCTGGCGGAACTGCGACGCCATCATCGGCGGAAGCGATTCCGTCTCAGGCTTGGGGCTGACGTTCCGCTTGAGATAGTCGAAGACGCCCTGCATCGGCTCCTGCGACTCCCGCGGCACAAGGCTGATCGCCTGCGTCGGACAGACGGTGATGCATTCGCCGCAGCCCATGCAGTCCATCGGCGACACGCTGATGGTGTACTTGAAGCCCTTGAGCTTCGGATTCTTTGCGTCGGCAAGCTTGATTTCCTTGGGAGCGGCGGCGGCTTCCGCGTCGTTGAGCAGGAACGGACGGATTGTCGCGTGCGAGCAGACGAACGAACAGGTCGTGCATTGGACGCACTTCGCCGCATCCCATTCGGGAACCATGACTGCGGCGGCACGCTTTTCGTATTCCGACGCGCCGACGGGAAACTGTCCGTCCGCGTATTGTGCGAACGCGGAGACGGGAAGCGAGTCGCCTTCCATGCGGTTCACGGATTCCATGACGGTTTCCACAAGTCCGGCGGTTTCCGCGTTCCGCCCGGATTGCGCCGCGCCCGCCGGAAGCTCCTCCGGCAGGACGGCCGCCTCCGCCGCGGGCTGCGGCTGCTCCGCGATGTCCGGCAGCGCGACCTTGCGGACGGAGCGGACTCCTTCCTCCACGGCGCGGCAGTTCATATCAACGATGTCCTGCCCCTTGCTCGCAAATTTTTCCGCAATTTTTTCCTTCATGAGGCGGACGGCCTCTTCTTCCGGCAGAATCCCGGACAGCTTGAAGAACGCCGCCTGCAAGATGGTGCTTGTATGCCCGCCGAGTCCAATCCGCCGCGCTCCGTCAACTGCGTTGATGGCATACACCTGCACATTGTTTTCGGCAATGTACTTCCGCTCAGTTGGAGAAAGGCGGGCGGCAAGCTCCTCGTCGCTCCACGTGCAGTTCACAAGGAAGATGCCGTCCTTCTTGACTTCCTGCGCGATTTTAAATCCTTTCGTTATGTAGGACGGACTGTGGCAGGCGACGAAATCCGCGCGCGTCACATAATAGGAGCTTTTGATGGGCGCGTCGCCGAAGCGCAGGTGCGAAATGGTTACGCCGCCCGTCTTCTTTGAATCGTACTGGAAATAGCCCTGGACGAAATTCTCCATGTGGTCCCCGAAAATATTAATCGAAACCTTCATCGACCCGACACACCCCACCCCCCCCGACCCCCAGAAAAAACAAACCACCAAACCCCC
>CAMWPF010000108.1 GCA_947176045.1 uncultured Treponema sp.
GGACAACATCGTGTTCATGGGCATGGGCGAGCCGCTGCTGAACCTTCCTGCGGTGCGGAAGGCCGTTTCCATACTCACCGATGCGCGCGGCCGCGCCCTTTCCGCGCGCCGGATCACCGTTTCAACATCCGGAATTGTCCGCGGAATATACGACCTTGCGGAACACGGGCCGCACGTCCGCCTCGCCGTCTCGCTTACGTCGGCAGACGAGGCGCTCCGTTCGGAGCTTATGCCGGTGAGCCGTGACAATCCGCTTCCCGAACTCCGCAAGGCGGTCGCGCGGTATGCGGAACAGACCGGACGGCGCGTGACGCTGGAAGCGGCCCTGCTCGGCGGACGGAACACCGGAGAGGACGCCGCCGAAAAAATGGCGGAATTCGCCTGCGGCTTGGACGTGCATATCAACGTGATCCAGTTGAATCCGGTTGACGGACTGACGTTTTCAGAGCCGTCGCCCGCAGAAATCCGGAGCTTCATGCGCGCCTTGGAGCGCCGCGGCTTGAACGTCTCTTTACGGACGAGGCGCGGGCGGAAAATCGGCGGCGCCTGCGGGCAGCTTGGAAAAACGCTTGTCCCGGCGAAATAATTTGCTTGAATATCCACATTTTATGGCTTATAATAAATTCAAATTGCAACGACACGGAGCCATGTATGCAGAAGAAGATATATGTAGTTGGCATGTTTGACAGTGATGCAGCGGGAAAAGTGGATGCGGCCGTAAAAGGCGTCGCCGGCGTGACCAACGTTGTCGCCAATCCAGATAAATCGCAAGTCCTTGTCGACTTTGACGATGGCGTCGCTGGAATTGAGGACGCCATCAACAGTGCAATTTCCAGTACAGGTGTAGAAGTCCTCTGATGCAGCTGGTTGTTCTGGACGGAAGCGCGCTCAATCCCGGAGATCTGAGTTGGAATGCCTTCGAGGACTATGCGAATGTGCGCGTGTTTCCGCGGACCGAACCAAGCCAGACGGCCGACCATATCGGAGCGGCGGATGCGATCCTGCTGAACAAGGTCAGCATCACGCAGGAAGTCGTTTCCCGCTGTCCGAACTTGAAATACATCGGCGTCCTTGCAACCGGCTACAATGTCGTCGACCGTGCCGCGGCGAAGGCCGCCGGAATCTGCGTGACCAACATTCCTGCGTACAGCACGATGGCTGTGGCGCAACATGTCTTTTCGCTCATCACCTATTTCACCAACCATGTCGCCCTGCACAATGATTCCGTCCGAAGCGGCGGCTGGATCCGCAGCGAGAATTTCTGCTATTGGAACGCGCCGCTCATGGAGCTGTGCGGGAAGACGCTGGGCATTTTCGGCTATGGACATATCGGCAGGCAGGTCGCCGCAATCGGCAGGGCGTTCGGCATGAATGTGGTCGTCTGCCCGCACAAGCCCGACAGCAGCGTGGAAGGCTGCGTGGAGCGTGACGAGCTGTTCGCCCGTTCTGATTTTCTGACGCTGCACGCGCCGCTCACTGATGAAACAAAGGGAATCATCAACGCCCGGACGATTTCCCTCATGAAGCCCGGCGCGTACATCATCAATACGGCGCGCGGCGCGCTTGCCGACGAAGCGGACGTACGGGCCGCGCTGGAAGGCGGCGCGCTTGCCGGATATGCAGCCGACGTGCTGTGCGAGGAGCCGATGCTGCCGGACTGCCCTCTTCTGGGCGCGCCGAACTGCGTCATCACGCCGCACATCGCATGGGCGCCGCTGGAAACCCGGAAGCGGCTTTTGGACATCGCGCTCGCCAATTTCGAATGCTGGCTGCGCGGCGCTCCGCAGAACACCGTCTGTTGACAGCGGCTGTAGCTTTAATTATAATGCAGAAAATCAATTTTATTAAAAACAGGAGGCATGATTATGGGAAAGACAATTACACAGAAGATTTTTGAGGAGCATCTCGTCGACACCCCGTATCCGAACGCGTACGTCTTGCGGCTCGACCGCGTTTTCTGCCATGAGATCACGACGCCGATTGCCATCAATGATCTGGCGGAGCGCGGAAAGGATGCCGTCTTTGACAATACAAAAATAAAGGCGGTCATCGACCACGTGACGCCGGCAAAGGACAGCAAGACTGCCGAGCAGGGAAAGATCCTGCGCGAATGGGCGAAGCGCCATCAAATCAAGGACTTCTTCGACATAGGCGCGAACGGCGTCTGCCATGCGGTTTTCCCGGAAAAAGGCTTCGTCCGCCCCGGCTATACGGTCATCATGGGCGACTCCCATACCTGCACCCACGGCGCGTTCGGCGCGTTCGCCGCCGGCGTGGGGACGACGGATCTGGAAGTCGGAATCCTCAAGGGCGTCTGCTCGTTCCGCGAGCCGAAGTCCATCAAGTTCGTCTTGAACGGAACGCTCCGCCCGGGCGTGTATGCGAAGGATGTGATCCTCTATCTCATCAGCAAGATCGGCGTGAACGGCGCGACGAACTGCGTCATGGAATTCACCGGGCCTGTCATCGACAGTTTCGGCATGGAGGAGCGAATGACGCTCTGCAACATGGCTGTCGAGGCGGGCGGAACTTCCGGAATGTGCCGGCCCGACGAAAAGACGGTTGATTATCTGTGGCCGTTCATCAAGGACGAATTTCAAAGCAAGGAGGCCGCGCTTGCAGAATACAGCCGGTGGGCTTCCGACGCCGACGCTGTGTACGAAAAGACGTATACGTACGACCTTTCGGCATTGGAGCCGGTCTGCACGTTCGGCTTCAAGCCGGATCAAGTGAAGAAGGTTTCCGATATGGCGGGAACGAAGGTGGACCAGGTGTACATCGGCAGCTGCACGAACGGACGGATCAGCGACTTGCGGATTGCCGCGGAAGTCCTCAAAGGAAGGCGCCTTGCGGAAGGCGTCCGCGGCATTGTAAGCCCGGCGACGCCGGCCGTCTACCGGCAGGCGCTCCATGAAGGCATCATCGACACCTTCATGGAAGCCGGCTTCTGCGTGACAAATCCGACGTGCGGCGCCTGCCTCGGCATGAGCAACGGCGTGCTCGCCTCCGGAGAAGTCTGCGCTTCGACGACGAACCGGAATTTCAACGGGCGCATGGGCAAGGGAGGGACGGTCCACCTGATGAGCCCTGCGACGGCTGCGGCGACGGCGGTGGCGGGAACCATCACCAATTCCCCGCTCTTCCAGTGAGCGCCGCGGATTTTTTGCTATGAGCGTACGACGGCTGCCGCCAATCAGGTTGCGGACGTCTGCACGCGTCCGCTGTGCGGACGTGAATATCGACTGTATAAGAGGAAATGAATGAAACAGTTTGGCGGCTCTGTACTTTTTTTGGATCGATCCGACATCAATACGGACGAAATCATTCCCGCAAAATATCTTACTGAAATTTCAAAGCAGGCGCTGAAGCCGTACCTCCTGGAAGATTTGAAATTGGAAGGGTTCAATCCGAAGACGGATGTGGCGGGAAAAAAAGTCATCATCACGCGGGAGAATTTCGGCTGCGGCTCGTCCCGGGAGCACGCTCCATGGGCGCTTGAAGTCAACGGGATTTATGTCGTTGTCGCGCCGAATTTCGCACGCATCTTCCGCCAGAATATGTTCAACTGCGGCATGATGGCGATCGAAGTCGATCGGAAGTCCGTAGAGGATATGTTCAGGACGTTCTCCGACAAGGATGCGGAATGCAAGGTCGTCATCAATGACGATGGCACCGCCAAAGTGAAGCTGATTGCCGGAAGCCTTTCCAAAAGCTACGCGTTCAAGCTCGATGACTTTGAGCGCGCGCTTGTCGAAAACGACGGATGGATTGGATTCGCGGACAACAAGTATTGATTGACGGGCGGCAGCGTCCGGCGGTACGTGCCGGGCTTCGGACGCTGCCGCACATCCGAAGCGGCGCCCGCCTTTTCAACCTTCTTCTTGTTTCCGCGCGGACTTCCCGGTTTCCGCGCCTTCTTTCACATATCTTTCCAAAAATACGGCTGCGGACTTTTGGCTTGTGATGACTGAAGGTCCTCCGATACAGCCTCCTTCGCACGCCATGACTTCCACCAAATTGCCGTGCGAAGGACCGGACGGAATTTTTCCGACGTTGATCTGCCCGTACATCGCAAGCTTCGCCATCCCCGCCTTGTTCAATCCGTTGATGACGTCCGGCTTGAGGATTTCTGGATGGGAAAGGCGCGCTTTGACGGCCTCCAGAACGCCGCCTGTCCGTGCGAAATTCCGTCCGGTGGCGCTCGGCACAGCTTCTTTCTGCGCCTGCGGAAGGTCGGCGGGATTGATTTCCTTTGCGATGAACAGCGCGTTCAAATCCTCAACGGAAAGCACGTAGTCGACGATTTCATCGTCGAAGCCCTCCCGCCGCTTGGCGAGGCAGGGGCCGATGAAGACCGTCACGCAGTCAGGATCCCGTTCGCGCGCGATTTCCGCCGTGTAGTGCATGGGGCTGCGGGTTTCCGATACGCAGGGAATCAGCTCGGGGACGTGGATGTGGACGGCGCGCACATACGCGGAGCAGCAGGAGGTCGTCATCACCTTGTCGCCGCGCGACATCCGCTCCTCGAATTCCCCCGCCTCCTTGTCGGCGCAGATGTCCGCTCCGACGGCGACCTCCAGAACGCTGTCGAATCCGGCGGCGAGCAGCGCCGCCTCGAACTGTCCCGTCGCCGCCTTGAACTGGGCGGCGATGGCGGGCGCGTACATTGCGACCACATTCCGCTTTTTTTCCATGATGCGGCGGATGACGTCGACAAGCTGGCTTTTGTCCATCATGGCGCCGAACGGGCATTCGCGCATGCAGTTCCCGCAGAAAATGCACTTTGCATAGTCAATCTGCTCGTGTCCGTCGCCGCCTTTTGAAATCGCGCCGACCGGGCAGGCTTCCTCGCAGGGAACAGGAACTTTGATGATCGCATGGTACGGGCAGTTCTGCGCGCAGATGCCGCAGTGGATGCATTTTTCTGCGTCGATATGGGCGTGCCGGTCCACGGCGATTGCCTTTTTCGGACAGTTCATCATGCAGGGGCGCGCGAAGCAGCCCTGGCAGGCGTTTGTAACGATGTAGTTCTGTTTGACGCAGGCGTTGCAGGCTTCGTGCAGGACGGTGAGCATCGGCCATGTCGGCTTCTCCCGTTCCAGCGCCTCCGCCGCATAGTCCTCGAGATCCTTGTCTTCGTCGTATGCCTCCACGGAGAATCCCAGCCGCGCGAGCGCCCGCTGCTTGATCAGCTCCCGGTCATGGTAGACGCAGCAGCGGAACGGCGGCCGGTCTTTCGGAATCAGCTCCCGCGGAATGTGGTTGACGTCCTTTCCATCAAGCGCGCCCGCAAGCTGGAGGCGCGCAATCCGCACCAGAATCTCCCGTTTTATGTTCGCCGCGTTGTTGTTGATGTTCAGCATGAAAACCTCCCAAATATATAAAAAGCCGGATGTCCGGCGCAGCGTTCTGCATATGCCGCCATTTTATTGTGTATTCTACCATATTATGAAAAGGTGTGCAAACATGCCTGTGGAGGGAAAGCAGCCGGGGGCGGAAGGCATCTGCATTCGGAGCGAAATTTTGCAACAATGATAAAGAATTATGGTTAACATAAATGGGAAAATGAGTTATACTGGAGGGAAAATACCGTCGGTATGCCGAAGTGGGTTGTATCCGCTGCAACCAGCTTGCAGACGAAAAATATGTGTTTAAGAGGAGACACTGGAATGTCAAAAAAAATCACCATCATTGGCGCCGGATCCGTGGGCGCAACTATTGCGTATACGCTTACTGTCAAAGGAATCGCTCCGGAAATCGTGCTGATTGACAT
>CAMWPF010000109.1 GCA_947176045.1 uncultured Treponema sp.
CTGTAGGAACAGACGCCATGATAAAGCAAACGCTGCGAAAAATCTCTTTCCCCGCGGCTTTGTACGGCGGATGCTTCCGGCTGGCGGAATGCCGTTCTTCTGGCGCCGCACAATTCGCGCGCTGAAAGGGCGCCGGACTTTCAGAATGCGGCCGGCGCCCTTCCTCGCTTCAGTCTTTCTTCAAAAGCGCGGCGAACGGATTGTACGACATTCGGTCGTCGCTGCCTTCGTACTGTCCGCGACGGTCGTTCCGGCGGCCGCCTGCGGGCGCGCCCGCGCGCTCCTTGCCGTCCGCAGCGCCGCCCTTTCTGACGACGACGCGGCGCCTTGGGGCGCCAGCGCTGCCGCTTTCTGCGGAACTGCCGTGCTCGCCGCCTGACGCCGCCGAGCCTGCGCGCGCCGCCGCGTCGCTTTTCAATGAAAGGCTTATGCGGCGGCGGTTCCTGTCCAGTCCGAGAATCGTGAATTCCTTGACGTCTCCGACCTTTACGGCGTCCATTGGATCCTTGACGAACGAATCGCTCAGCTCGCTGACATGAATCAGCCCGGTTTCATGAATTCCGATATCGACGAACGCGCCGAAATCGACGACGTTCTTGATTTTTCCGACGACCTTCATGCCTTCCTTCAAATCCTCGAACTGGACGACGCCCTGCTGCATGATCGGCGCGGGGTATCCGTCGCGCGGATCGCGGTTCGGCCGTTGCAGCTCTTCGATGATGTCGCCGAGCGTCGTTTCGCCCAGACCGTATTTTTCGGCGAGCTGCTTCTTCTGCTCCGCCGTGATTTTTCCGCCGCCGTGGACGAGCGGAAGGATTTCCCGGGCGACGCTGTAGTTCTCCGGGTGCACCCACGTGTTGTCGAGCGGATCGGCGCTTTCCGCAATCTTCAAGAAGCCCGCGCACTGCTCGAACGCCTTCGGCCCAAGCCCCGGCACCTTCTTCAAGTCCTCGCGGCTCGTAATCTTTCCGTTCGCGTCGCGGTAGGCGACGATTTTCTTCGCCGTGGAGGAATTGATGCCGGAAACGTATTTGAGCAGCGAGTAGCTTGCGGTGTTCAAGTTCACGCCGACCTGGTTGACGACGGAGCCGACCACTTCGTCGAGCATTTCGCTGAGCTTCTTCTGGTTGACGTCGTGCTGGTACAGTCCGACGCCGATGGCCTTCGGGTCGATTTTGACAAGCTCGGCGAGCGGATCTTGCAGGCGGCGTCCCATGCTGATGGCGCCGCGGATGGTCAGGTCAAGCTCCGGGAATTCTTCGCGGGCGATGTCGCTTGCGGAATAGACGGACGCGCCGGACTCATCGACGACGGTGTACTGCACGTTCGGGAAATTTTCGCTGATGACTTTGCTGACGACCGCCTGCACTTCCTGGCTGCCCGTTCCGTTTCCGACGGCGACGACTTGAATGTCGTACTTTTTAACCGCCGCCTTGACGGCGTTGTACGCGCCGTCGGGATCTGCGACCTGCTTTATGAGGAAGCTTGCCAAATACTTCCCCGTCTCGTCGAGCGCGGCGCATTTTGTTCCTGTGCGGATTCCCGGATCGACGCCGAGGACGCGGCTGCCCTTGATGGGCTGCGTCATGAGCAGGTTCTTGAGGTTCTCGCTGAAGATGCCGATGCCGTGCTCGTCCGCGGCGTCCGTCTCGTTGCTGCGGATTTCCCGCACGACTGCCGGGGAAAGCAGACGGACGACGCCGTCCTCAACAGCCGCGCTGTGATAGGAATTCTTCGGCGCGGCCTTCTTCTGGAGCAGGGCGACGGCGGCCTCCACGTCGACGTTGATCGTTACTTCCAGCGCGCCCTCCCGTTCGCCGCGGTTGATGGCGAGGATGCGGTGCGGCTTCACTTGGTTCAGCGGCTCGCTGTAGTCCCAGTACATCTGGTATGTGGACGTCTTTGCCGCTTCCTCGTCGCCGACGCCCTTCGTTTGAATCAAGCCTTCCTTCATATATAAGGAAAGGATTGCGGCGCGATTGTTCGTGTCCTGCGCCGTGCGTTCGGCGAGGATGTCCTTCGCGCCGTCAATCGCCGCGGCGGCGTCCGGCACGGACAGTTCGGGATGCTCCGCGTCTTCATGGACGAATTCGGCGGCCTTCGCTTCGACTTCCGCGTCGGAAAGTTCCAGCATCGCGTCGGCGAGCGGATCAAGCCCTTTTTCGATGGCCGCCATGCCGCGCGTCTTCTTCTTTTTCTTGAACGGCGCCCACAAGTCTTCCAGTTCCGTGAGCGTGGATGCCGCCATCGCGGCGTTGTACAAGGATTCGGTGAGCTTTCCCTGTGCGAAGACGCCCTTGACGATTTCAAGGCGGCGCTCCTCAAGGTTTGTATATGACTTGAACAGATGGTCGCAGTCGCGAACCTGCACTTCGTCGAGGGAGCCGTGCATTTCCTTCCGATAGCGTGAAATGAACGGGATGGTGCATCCTTCGCCGACCAGGCTGATGACGGCGCTGACCTGCTGGACGCGGATGCCCAGTCCGTCAGCGATTTTCTTCATGATTTCAACTTCATTGACGGCGAGCGCGTCAATTGCTTCCTGTGTAAATTCCATGAAACCAGATTTTACGGAAAAAGGCGGCTGATGTAAAGCGATTTTCTGCGGAAAGTGCGCCGCCGCCGGCGTGCCGTGCATGGTGCGCGCGGGTTCCGGCGGCCGCGGCCGTTCAGATGAAGTGGCTGATTCCATGATGTTCGACCAGCTTTGTCTTGACGGCGACGATGTAGCTTCCGAACATCGCCGTGAGCGCGTCGAACGCAGCCGCAAACGAGCAGAGGATCGGCGCGGCGGGCTTGAGGAGCAGGAAGCCGGTCTCAAATCCGCGACTGTAGAGCGTGCAGAGGACGGTCAGCGAGATGAACGCGCCGCCCGCAGGGCAGCCGCCGAGCAGGAATGAGATGCCGAACGATGTGAACAAAACCCAGAGGATGTCCGCAATCGAAAGGCTCAGGCTGGAGTAGGAGCGCCAGATGACGATGAATCCAACCGCCGTAACCAGCGCCGAGCCGCCGCGCGCAAAAATCGTGAACAGCGGATGGACGGCGCCGTTGATCCTGCGCCGGATGCCGAGGCTTTCCTTTCCGTGCCGGATGTTGAGCTGCAGGACAAGGTTCGCGTTTCCGCTGAAGAACGCCGTTATGACGGAGCAGACGGACGCATAGAGGATTCGGTACGGATGCGGATCATGGCAGAGGTAGCGTACGATCAGCGGATAGATGATGCCGGCGGCCAGCACAAAGTCGGCGAGCAGCATGATGATGAGCGGCACGAATTCTCCGCCGAGCAGCGTCGCGCGGAATTCGATCGTCCAGCTGCATAAAATGGCGGTCATGCCGATGGAAAGAAATTCCGTGAAGAAGACGCTGATGTTGTACATCAATTTTGAAAGGGAGTCCGCGAGCTGGAGGATCGGGCGGAACGATGCCGCGTCCGCTGTTGACGCTGTTCCGATGAGGAACGCGAAGAAGAACGCGGGCAGGATGAACGTTCCGTTTGAAATTGATTCAAACGCAGAATAGGGGAAGACTGCGCGGACAAGCTGCCCTACGTTGAGCGACGGAATTTCAGAAACCGTGTCGACTGTAATCGGAATGCGCGGCAGCTTGACAATTAGAATGGAAAGCAGCCCGACGACGGCGAGCAGCAGCGACGAGGCGGCGATGATGCCGCCCGTCCAAACGCCGGTCTTGAGAAGCAGCTTGGTTTCCCGGAGCCGGTTGAACGCTGTGATTGCCGAAAAAAAGACAACCGGGATGATCATGTAGCAGCCGAACCGCGTGATGATTTCCGTAACGAACTGGACGGCGGCGGCGATGCCGGAATTGTCGGTCGGAAGGATGAACGCGCAGGCGACGCCGAACAGGGCGCCGATGAGGTATTTGATCCAGACTTTCATGGAACGATTATAGCACAGCGAGCCAAAATAGGGAATGCGCTGGCTCCGGCTGATGCGGCCTGCTCCGCCGTCCTGCCGTGCGTTTGCGCCGCGCGTCCGTGCCTGACTACAGGATTAAGTCCTGCGGATAGATGGTGCGCTTGGTTTTGATCGAACAGGTGAGCCGCAGGCATTTTTGCAGCTGCCGGACGTTGCCCGGCCAGTTGTGGTTTTCCAGAAATTCGAGCGTTTCTGCCGCAAGGCGGCGTTCTCCGCGTGTATTCTGTTCAATGTAGCTTTCCGCGATGTCGCGGATGTCTTCGCGGCGCTCGCGCAGCGGCGGAATTTCAATGGTGATGTCGGAAATGCGGTAGTACAGGTCGCTGCGGAATCTTCCCTGCCGGATGAGCTGCTCCATATTCGAATTCGTGGCGCAGATGAGCCGGATGTCGGCGCGCTGCTCCACAACCGAGCCGAGGCGGTTGAAGATTCCTGTGTCGATGACGTGGAGCAGCTTTGCCTGCACGTTCGGCAGCAGTTCCGCTATTTCGTCCATGAACAGCGTTCCGCCGTCCGCCTTGGTGAAGAATCCGCTCCGCCGGACGGCGCCCGTAAAGGCTCCGTTCACGGTTCCGAACAGCTCGCTTTCTGCGATATGCTCCGGAATGGTCGCCATGTTGATTCCGACAAATTCCTTCGCCGCGCGCCGGGAAAGGTTGTGGATGATTTTCGCGAGCAGCGTTTTCCCTGTTCCGCTTTCGCCTTGAAACAGCACGGGAATGTCCGTCGTCGCGATGGCGTTGATGTTCTGCCGGATTCTGTTCGCCGCGGCGGAGCGGCCGATGAAGCGCCGCAGTTCTTCCGCGGCGCTTCCGGTGCGGCTGGCCCTGTGTTCCTGCGCCGGAATTCCTGCGGGCGACTGCGCGAGCCGCCGCATGAAGAACGCCGATTCGCATGGAACGGGAATGATGTCGGCGTCAAAGCTGCGCGCCGTGCCGAGCATGGCGTCGTGCATTCCGAACGGCGCGATGAATATGGCGTTCCGCGTCATGTGGGGGTACAGGCTCAGAAAGTCGTACAAGTCCGCACTGCCGGAAAACAGCGAGCAGTCCATGAGGAAGATGATGTTGTCCGCAGAGGCGAACTGCGCTCCCGGCGGTATGAAGCATTCCCTGTTTGAAACGACATGAAAAGAAAAACTCCCGCGCAGGACGATGGAGCAGAACCGGATGATGTCTTGGCGGGATGATATGAGTACGACGACTGTATTCTTTTTGTCGTTCTGTTCCAACAAAAACCTTGTTTTTCAGCGTTTTTTGAACAACCTGTACCAGATAAGGATAAGTATATACCACAGGAACGGGAAAATCAAAAAGATTTTCAGCGGGTTCCTTATGATTTCATGGTAGATTTCGTTGCCGCGTTCAAATGTCTTTTCGCTTACCCGCTTTATGCGCTTTGAAAAAATTTCGAGGGATTCTTTGTAATAGATGAAGATGCTGGATGAGAACTGGCCGTGCCGCCGCCATGCCCAGCAGTCTTTTTCCTTGATGCCTTCGCTCATCAGCACCAGCGAAGGAGACGATTTGTAGATTGCCTGAATTACGTCCGGCTCGATTGATTTTGCATAATACCCCGGATATCGCCCCAAAATTGTGAGCTGGGGGAACGTCGCCCGTACGTTCCGCTCGGCGACATGGAGCGTCTGCGGGCGCGAGCCGAACAGGTAGAGCGATTTGAAATGATCGTCGAGGGCTGTCAGGATGCTGATGACTGCGTTGAACGGATTGTAGCGGACGGGAATTCCCTTCTTGAGGAAGGCGGCGCCTTTGATGATGCTTTTCGATATGGGCAGGAC
>CAMWPF010000110.1 GCA_947176045.1 uncultured Treponema sp.
GTTCATCTCTCTGTTCTACACTTCGGTCGCCCATTATGACTTGCTTTCAGTTCGGTTTGCATTCGAACTTTCTGCGAACACAATCCTTGCGCCGTTCCTGTTCCGGTTCTTCCATTCATTCTATCGGATGATTGCGGTCAGCCCGGAGGAGGCCGACTGATGGCGTTTGCACCGCAGGACAACGACACCACCCAGCGCAAGACGATCCGCCTCATTTTTCTCGCCATTTTGATTTTGGCCGGATTCGCCGTCTATGTGTACCGGCTGTTCTTCCTTCAGATTTTGAACGGGCAGGAATACCGCAAGCAGTCGCATACCATCTCCAGCCAGACCAGCACGATTCCGGCGCAGCGCGGAGAGATTTTCGACAGGAATGCGAACGCCGCCATCGTCGTCAATACGGATTCGTTCGCCGTGGAGCTGACTCCGGGAGAAATTCCCGCCGGATATTATGACACTGTGGCGACACGGTTGGCGTCGCTCCTTGCAATTTCAAAATATGACATCGACAAGCGGGTTCCTCCGAGCATCCGAAGGTCGTACACATCCGTTCCAATCCGGCAGAACGTGCCGTTTTCCATCATTTCCAATATTGCGGAGAACAAGACGGATCTGCCCGGCGTCTCATGGTTCTCCAAGCCGATACGGAACTACATTGAGACCGGCTCTATTTCCCATGTCATCGGATATGTCGGAACAATCACAAAAGACGAAGTCAATATGCTGTACAACAAGGGATATACGCGGAACAGCATTGTGGGAAAGACGGGCATTGAAAAGCAGTACGACGAGCTGCTTCAAGGAATTCCGGGACGGGAGATCCGCACGGTGGATGTCCGCGGACGCTTTCTTTCCGACACTCCGACGCTGCAGCTTCCCCAGAAGGGCAAGAGCCTTGTCCTGACCATAGATATGACGGTTCAGACGCTTGTTGAAAAGACGCTCGGAAACAGGGTGGGGGCGGCGGTCGTTTTGAAGCCCGCCTCCGGCGAGATTCTCGCGATGGTGTCCTATCCGTTCTTCAATCCGAACATTTTCAATACGGACGACGCGAACCATTATTTTCAAACGCTGATTTCCGACGAGAACAACCAGCCGCTCATCAACCGCGCTGTGAACGCCGTCTATCCGCCCGCCTCGACGTTCAAGATCGTCATGTCCGCCGCGATGCTCAATGAGAAGGCGTTTTCCTCCGCCAAGAAGATTGAATGCCGGGGAAAGCTCCTGTACGGCGGACGCGTGTTCAACTGCCATATCCACGAGCCGGGGCACGGCTGGCTTGATATGAAGAACGGACTTGCGCAGTCTTGCGACGTCTACTATTGGACTGTCGGCCGCGACTATCTGGGAATCAACAAGATCAATGCATATGCCAAGGAATTCGGGTTGGGGCAGAGCACGCAGATTGATTTGCCGAGCCACCAGTCTGGATTCATTCCGACGGCGGCATGGAAGGAGCGCCGCTACCATGAAAAGTGGCTGGGCGGGGACACGATGTCGGCTTCCATCGGGCAGGGATACCTGCTTGTCACGCCGCTGCAGCTGGCGGACATGGTTGCGATGGTCACAAACGAGGGGACGATCTACAGGCCTCACCTTCTGAAGGAAGTGCGTGATTCCGTAACGGGAGAAGTCATTTCAGAAAGCAAGCCGGAGGCGCTCTTCAAGTCGAGCATCGCCCCGGAGGTCTGGAAGGAAGTGCAGGAGGCGATGCGGTACACGATTTCCGATGGAACGCCGCAGTATCCGATGCACAACAAGATTGTCAAGGCGGCGGGAAAGACGGGAACTGCGGAGGTTGCGCCCTACAAGACAAGCTGGCATTCATGGATGGTCGCCTATGCTCCGTATGACGCGCCGCCGGAAGATCAGGTCGTCGTAGCGGTGGTCGTCGAGGCGTGCAATCCATGGGAGTGGTGGGCGCCGTACGCGACGAACATCATTCTGCAAGGAATTTTTGCAAAGCAGACGTATGAGGAGTCCGTCGATTCGCTCGGATTCAACTACATCATCCGCAACCGGGCGCGGGCGGAATAGGGGAAAGGCAGGGAGCTTGGTTCAGTATGAAAAGAAGTATGTTTGAGGCGTTCGACTATCTCCTCCTGGTATGCGTGCTCGCCCTTGTTGCGACGGGAATCGCGTTCATCTATTCTTCCGGCATCAATTCCGATGGAATTCTTGTGACAAATGAGTATATCAAGCAGATTGTCTGGGCGTCCGTCGGACTGGTGTTCGTCGTATTCTTTGCGTTCTACGACTACCGGCGGTTCGAGCGGTACGTGCGGTGGCTGTATGCCGGACTTTTGCTGGTCCTTATATATACGCGGATATTCGGGCGGTACGTGAACGGCGCGCGCAGCTGGATTGGGCTTGGAGATTTCGGCATCCAGCCGTCTGAATTCGGCAAAGTCATCTTCATCTTCATGCTTGCGCGCTACCTTTCCAATTCCGTCCAGGAAAATCAAATCAAGCGTCTGGTTGTCGCCTCCTTGATTTTGGCAGGGCCGGCCGGATTGATTTTGATTCAGCCGGACTTCGGAACTGCAAGCGTCTACATTCCGATTTTCTTCATCATGTGCTTCCTTGCAGGAATTCCGGGACGCTACCTGCTGTTCATGCTGGGGGCGGGGGTGTCCGCAATTGTCTTTACGGTGCTTCCTGTGTGGAACGAATACATCATGCATGGTTCGGCGGCGTTCACCGTCCTTCTGACGAACAGCAAGATAAAAATCGCCATCACGCTGCTTGTCGCCGTTTTGTGCAGCGTCTGCATGGTCTTCCGCCATTATTTTCATGGGGCGAAGTATTTTTATTGGATCGCCTATGCGCTCGCCATCATCACGCTCGGACTGCTTTGCTCCGTAGGCGCTTCAAAGGTCATGAAGCCCTATCAAATCCAGCGGCTCATCGTGTTCATGGATCCGTCGGTAGATCCGCTCGGTTCCGGTTGGAACATCATCCAGTCCAAAATTGCAATCGGCTCCGGCGGCGTTTTCGGGCGGTCCTTCCTGCATGGAACGCAAAGCCATTACCGGTTCCTTCCGCAGCAGTCCACGGATTTTATTTTCAGCATCCTGTCCGAAGAATGGGGATTTGCCGGCGGAATCTTCATCCTGCTGCTGTTCATGATTGTCATCATCCGGACGCTGTACATCATCAGGAACTGCCAGAGCCGCTTTGGGACGTACATTGCTGCCGGAATCCTTGGAATGTTCGTCATCCATTTCTTCATCAATGTCGGAATGGTCATGGGAATGATGCCGATTACTGGAATTCCGCTGCTGTTCCTGTCATACGGCGGCTCCTCCTTGCTGACTGCAATGTCATGCGTCGGAATTCTTATGAGCATTTCATCGCACAAGTTTCACTTTTCCTCCTAGGCAAGTAGCTTGAGAAAGTCCATGCATCTTTTTGTAGGAGGGGGAGGATGCGAGGAACAATTTTAACAATGCATTTTGGTAGACAGAATATCCATTATGAAAAGTAAGGCCGGCAGAAATCTTCCACCAAGGGGCGCCGCCTTCCGAGCTCCGGGCGGAGGATTGGAATTGCATTTTTTTAGGCAAGGCGCTCCAGCTTTTCCCGAATGAACTCGCTTTTTTCCCGCAGTCCGATTTTTCCGGTCATAAGGAACAGCGTGTTCGGATTGGACTGGTTGAGCTTCACCGCTCCTGCGGAAGACGCGATGAGGTTCAGCACTTTGTCTATGGAAATGTCGGAGACGCTTGCAAATTCCACGGCTGCAACTCCGTTCCGTTCCTTGATGGATGCGATCTTGAGGCGGCGGCACAGGATGCGGATTTCAGCAAGCGCAAGGAGGCTGGACGCTTCCTCGGGAACAGGCCCGAACCGATCCAGAAGCTCGTTGTAGACAGAATCAAGCTCCGCCTGTTCCTGAACGGCCGCAATCTTCTTGTAAATTTCCATTTTGGTCTGCGCGTTCTGCACATAGGAATCAGGAATGAAGCCGCTGTATTCCAATTCCAGCAGCGTCTCCATCTGGATGTGGCCGCCTTCCGCAGCCGTGAGCCGGTTTACGGCATCGTCCAGAAGCCGCATGTACATGTCGAATCCGACCGAATGGAAATTTCCGGACTGGTCGCGCCCCAGCAGGTTTCCTGCGCCGCGGATCTCCATATCCTTCATGGCGATTTTAAATCCGCTGCCTAATTCCGTGAAGTCGCTGATGACTTGGAGGCGCTTCATGGCGATTTCACTCAGAGAACGGTTTTCCGGGTACAGGAGGTAGGCGTACGCCTTCCGGTCGCTGCGTCCGACTCGCCCCCGCAGCTGGTACAGCTGGGAGACGCCGTACATATCCGCGCGGTCGATGATGATCGTGTTGACATTCGGAATGTCGATGCCGTTTTCGATGATCGTCGTCGCCACAAGGACATGGAATCCGCCCATCTTGAACCGCCGGAAGATGTCGTCCAGCTCGCCGCTCGTCATCTGTCCGTGCGCCACATCGACCAGCATTTCCGGCAGAAGCCGCTCCAGACGAGCGCGCGTCTGACCGAGCGATTCCACGCGGTTGTGGAGGTAGAACACCTGTCCGCCCCGCTCCACCTCCTTCCTAATTGCGGCGGCAATCCGTCCGTCGCTGAACGGCTCGATGACCGTTTCCACCGGCTGCCGGTTCTGAGGCGGCGTCGCAAGCAGGCTCATGTCGCGGATTTTCAAAAGGCTCATGTGCAGCGTGCGCGGAATCGGCGTGGCGGACAGCGCGAGGCTGTCGATGTTGTTCTTGAGGACTTTCAGCCGCTCCTTGTCCTTTACGCCGAACCGCTGCTCCTCGTCGATGATCATCAGTCCGAGGTTTTTGAACGCCACGTCCTTCTGGATGATGCGGTGCGTTCCGATCAGTATGTCAATCTTTCCATCCGCCGCTTCTGAAAGGATTTTCTTCTGTTCCGAAGGCTGGACGAACCGGGAAAGATGGGCGATCCGGACGGGAAACGAATGGAAGCGCTCCACGCACGATTCGTAATGCTGCTCCGCCAGGATCGTCGTCGGCGCGAGGAACGCGACCTGCCTTCCGCCGAGCACCGCCTTGAACGCCGCGCGCATCGCGATTTCAGTCTTGCCGTAGCCGACGTCGCCGCAAATCAGGCGGTCCATCGGAACTGGCTTCTCCATGTCGCGCTTGACTTCCTCCGTGACGACGATCTGGTCGGGCGTGTCCTCGTACGGAAACGCCGCCTCGAACATCGTCTGCCATTCCGTATCGGGCGGAAACGGAAACCCTGCGGAAGCCTTGCGGCGCGAATACAGGTCGATGAGCTTTTTCGCAAGATCCTCCACTTCCCGGCGGACCTTGCTCTTCCTGTTCTCCCACGCCTTGCTGCCGATCCGGTCAAGGTGCGGCGCAGAGTCTTCGCTTCCAATGTACCGCTGGACCAAGTTCACCTGCTCGATCGGCACGAATACGAATTCCTCGCCCGCATTTTCACGGCGGTTGTAGGCGCGCTCGTTCCCCATCGCCCGGACGCGCTCGATGCCGCGGAACACGCCGATTCCGTAGTTGACATGGACGACGAAATCGCCGGGATTCAACTCCACGAACGTGTCGAGCGCCTTGCTTTTGACGCGTCGCAGCGATTTCGGAACGTAGTTCTTCCTGCCGAAAATCTCATTCTCCTGAATGACGCGGAGCTTCAGTTCGGGAACGGCGAAGCCTTCCGAAACGGCGGAGCCGAACACCGCGACAGGAAC
>CAMWPF010000111.1 GCA_947176045.1 uncultured Treponema sp.
CCGACGTGCCGTCGGCAACTGCATGGACATCATACTCAGACAGACCGTGCGCCGCATTGCGCTGCGAGCCGAAGGCGGATGGGCGGTATGCGGAGGTGATGGCGGCGAGCATCATCGCGAAAGTCAGCCGCGACCGCATGATGGTGGAGTTGGACAAAAAATATCCGCAGTATGGATATGCGCGGCACAAAGGCTATCCGACTGCGGAACATATACGGATCTGCCGGGAAATCGGTCCGTCTCCGATCCAGCGGCGTTCGTTCCGATACTGAACGGACGCCGCGGAGGGGCGCCCGCCTACGCTTCGGCTCCGTCCTGGCGTGCGTCCGCTCCGGCGGCCGGCTGCGTCCGCTTGGAGACGACGTGCAGCCTTCCGGTGCGCTTGATGCCGTCGGCCTTTCTGGCGTCCGGACTTTTCATCTTGTAGATTTTCTTTTCTTTTTCAGCCTTCCGTTCGGCCCTGGCCTTCGCCTTCAGCTGGCGGTCCTTTTCGATGAAGGCGAGCGAGCGTTCCATTCCTTGGAAGAATTTCTGCATGTCTTCTGCAAAAATGGCAATCTGATGGCGGTCGCCGTCCGCTCCGTCGCGGCTTTTAGCTTCCACAATCTGGAGGAACACGTCTCCCGTCCGGTTTTCCTTTACATTGAAAAAATAAGAACGGTTTTCAAGATACACTTCCGTCGTGAACAGTTCTCCGCGCAAACCCATTTTTGCCTTCCTTGTGTTATGTTGTGCTAAAAAATAGCACGAAAAGCGGCGCCATGTCAATCAGACGGAATTTCCGGTGGGCCGTCCGCCTGCCGTTCAGCGGCCGTTGAACCGCCGCGCGATTTCCGCGGCCGCTTCAAAGAGCCTGTCCATCGCCGCCTCCGTTGTTGCGGGGCCGAAGCTGAATCGGACGGCGTTCTGCGCGGCTTCCGGCGGCACGTGCATTGCGTCGAGGACGGGGCGGCTGCGCTTTTTTGAGGAGCAGGCGCTTCCGGTGGAAATGCAGAATCCTTCAGCGTCCAGCGCGCGGAGCATGACCTGTCCGGGAATGTTCGCGAAGGAGGCCTGCACGATCCACGGCGAATAGCGTTCCGGCGCTTGGAGGCGGACTTCGGGAATGATTGTGCAGCAGCCAAGCGACGCCAGCTTCTGTACGAACCGCGCCGTCAGCTCCTGCTGGCGGAGGTACCTGCCGAATGCCGCCGTGTTTTCTTCCGTGATGCAGTACGTTTCGAGGCAGCGCGCGAGCGCGGCCGCGCCGAACAGGTTTTCCGTGCCGCTGCGGATTCCGTTTTCCTGTCCGCCGCCTTTGAGGAACGGCTCCAGCGGTTCCGAAAGGTAGAGCAGTCCGATGCCGCGGGGGCCGCAGAGCTTGTGCGCGCTGAACGCCGCGCTGTCGATTCCGGCATGGGAGATGTCGAGCGGAATCTTTCCCGCCGCCTGCACGCAGTCGACGTGCAGCTTCGGGCGGCGGCGGTTCCTGCATTCCCGCATGAGGGCGTCCGCGATGTCTGGAACGGGCTGGATGGCGCCGGTCTCGTTGTTGACTGCCATGATGCAGACGAGCGCGGTTTCCGGAGTGAGCGCGTCCAGCACGGCCTGCGGCGTGATGATTCCGTCCTTTCCCGGCTGCACTTCGCGGACCGTCCAGCCGCATTTCTGCAAGGCGCGCGCCTGCTCGCGGACGGCGGGATGCTCGGCGGCACTGAACAGGACGCCGCCTTTCTGCGGCCGGTTCAAGATGGAGAGGATCGGAATATGGTCGCTTTCCGTGCCGCCGGACGTGAAGCAGAGCGTCTGCGGAGGGACGCCGAGCGCGTCCGCGCACCGCCTGCGCGCCGCTTCCAGGACGGCGCGGGCTTCCTTTCCTGCGGCGTGGAGGCTGGACGGATTTCCCCAGACGGCGATGGTTTCCTCCAGCGCCGCGCGGAGGATTCCTTCATCCGCCGGACTTGTCGCCGCCCAATCAAAGTACTGTTCTTTCTGCGCTTCAGTCATGTTCGGTCGCTTTTGTATGTCCGGGATGCTGTATTCAGATGCCGGACGGGCGGGCGGAGGGCTTCAGGACGGCGAGGATGTCCGCGTCCTCCATTTCCTGCGTGAACGTGTCGTTGATGCCGCGCTGCAGGACGAGCCGGATCTTGCTGTTCTGATTCTTCTTGTCCTTGTGCATGACGGCGAGCAGCCGTTCCGCGATTCCGCCGCCGATGACGGACTGCGGGATCGCGTCGGTATTCCAGCCGTATTCCTTCAAGACGGAGAACACTTCGTCCTTGTAGCGCTCCGTGCAGAATTCCTTTTTGGCGCACAGCGCGAGCGCCCTGCCCATTCCCCATGCGACGGCGTCGCCGTGCGCGATGGCGCCAAGTCCTGCGACTGTCTCCAGCGCGTGTCCGAACGAATGCCCGAAATTCAAGAACATCCTTGCGCCTTTTTCCATGAAGTCCTGCTCGACGACGGCGGCCTTTGCCTGGGCGCATTTTTGAATGATGGTGAAGAGCGTCTGCGGATCGCGGCGCTTGATCTTTTCCGCGCCGTCCTTGAACAGTCCGAACAGCTCCTTGTCGTAGAGGAGCGCCGTCTTCAGCGCTTCGGCAAGTCCGGAGCGGAACTGGTCGTCGGAAAGCGTCTGGAGGAATTCGGGGAAGATGCTGATTTCCTGCGCCGGATAGAAGGCGCCGATCATGTTCTTGTAGCTGTTGAAGTCGCAGCCGGTCTTTCCGCCGATGGAGGCGTCCACCATGGCGAGCAGCGTCGTCGGCACAAAATGAACCGGCGCGCCGCGCTTGAACAGCGATGCGGCGAATCCCGTCAGGTCGCAGATGACGCCGCCGCCGATTCCTACGAACAAGTCCGTGCGGGAGAATCCGGCTTCAATCGCTGTCTGGATGATGGTCAGGACGCTGTCGATGGTTTTGTACGGCTCGCCGGAACCGAGGATGATCAGAATGTCGCCGCCGCATACGCCGTCGTCGAACGCGCCGATGAACCGCTCCAAGGCGGGAATGGTGGCGACGGTCGCGTCGGTGACGAAGCACCGCCGCCGCGTTCCGTCCGAGCCGGGCGCGTACAGCGCCGCTGCATCCGGCGCGCCTGCGTGGAACGAGATGCGCGTTTCCGCCGCGCCCGGATGCGTCTCCGGGTAGACGATGCGGATTTCGCTTTCAGGGGAATCGTTCAGAATGCTCATGTGAGCCATTCTAGTATCTTTTTGAATCCATTGCAAGGAACGCGTCGCGCACGCCTTCCACCCGCGCGATCTCCCGGTCGAGCATGGCGCCGTAGTCAAGCTCGCCGGTCTTGATGCGCTCGCGCTCGTCCTCCCAGAACTGGATGTCTGTGAGGAACAGGAAGTCGAATTCCTGCGCGTTCGCCTTTTCCGCCCACAGCTGTGCCTCCTGCCAGTAGGTGCGTCCCGCCTTGTAGCAGCTGAGCGCCTTCTCCAAATTCCGCAGGTATTCGTCCTTCCACGGCGCGTCGTAGAAGCGGGCGACCTTCTTGTCGTACGTCCTGCCCAGGCGCAGGTGCTGTTCGATGAGCTTCAGGTTGATGTGCATTTGGAACAAGTAGCGGTACTTCTGCCACTGCTGCCGCGTGTCGATCTTTGCCGGAGCGTACAGCGGGTTGCAGAAGTCCGCCTGCGCCGCCTTTTCAAGCCAGTAGATGTTCTCCATGCAGTCGTCGGGCTGCTGCTGGTAGTGGACGTGGTAGAGCCTGTAGAAGTCCTCTTTGTATTTGACCATGTATGCGTCGGTCCGCGCCGGGAGAAGTCCGAGGAGGAGGGCGGCGAGGAAGGTTCTGACGGCGGCGGCTGGAATCCTTGCAGTGTTCACGCTTTATGTATCGGCAGGTTCCGGACGTGGTTCCAGATAAATTCGGAAATTTCTCCGACAGACGCGGCGGCGTCTACGGTGATGACGGTCATGCCGCCGGACAGCTCCGGCCGCATGTATTCCCTGATGACGGACTCATAGCGTTCCGCGGCCTTCTGCTGGTAGCCGAGCTGTTCGTACAGTTCGCGCGTTCCGCCGCGGGCGGCGACGCGTTCCAGCGCCTGTTCCGGCGGAATTTTAAAATAGAAGAGCAGCTTGGGAAGCGGAAATGCGCTGTTGAGTAGGCGCGGCAGCGCCTCCCCGCAGGAGACGGACTGGTAGGCGAGGCTTGAGAACAGGTAGCGGTCGCTGACGGCAAGCCTTCCGCCTGCCGCCTGCTCCAGAATGCCGCCCGCGCCGTACAGATGCTCCGCCCTGTCCGCGGCGAACAGGTATGCCGCCGTCCTGCTGTCCGTCTGGAATTCGCCGCGGAGCATCCGCCGCAGGAAGCGGCCGGTCTCGCGGTCTGTCGGTTCGGCGGAAAGGGCGATTTTGTCCGGGGGGAGCCGTTCCGCAAGCTTCCTCATCTGCGTCGTCGTTCCCGCGCCGTCGATTCCTTCAAAGACGATGAAATTTTCAATTATCATGGAATGCACCTGTAAAAGATTCGTTTTTTTTGATAGTATGGTCAGTATAGTTCAGCCGGATTGAAAAGTCCATATACGGCCTGCGTCCGGCAGGAGCATTTGCAGCGTGCGGACCGGAGCGGAATGAAACCAGCGCACATTCCGGGTGGTTTTAGTTTTGATAAGTGAGATGAAAAAGCTGCCGGTAAGGAAATTGTTCGGAATCATTCTTTTCTTCCTCATAGCTGCCGCCGCCATGCTGTCGCTCCGTCCGGTGTACCGGGCGGCATCCTCCGCGCTGGAATCGAGGCTGGAAGCCTTCCGCGCCCTTGCCGAAGAGCGGACGGGCTTCACCGTTTCCTACCAGTCGCTTTCCCCCGCCGTCCTGACGGGAATCCGCGTCAAGAACATTATGCTGGTCGATTCGTTCGACGGGCTGCCGGTGCTGCGCATCAAGAAGGCGGCGCTCCGCTACAGCCTGCCGAAATTCCTGTCCGAAGGAGCTGCGGCTGTCAAGGATCTGACGGTGGACGGACTGGTTTTGGAAATCGACCGCGACGGCGACAACCGGCTTTTTGAAAAGACGTCGGCGCTCCTGCGTTCCGGCGGGCCTGCCGGAAGTCCTGCGGCGGAGGCAAAAGCCGGTTTTGCGGATGAAAACCAGATCGCTTCTAAGAGCCTGTTTAAAAACTTTTGACAAGAACGTCCACCCTGTAGATAATAAGAAAAAACAGGCGGGAGTTGAGGAGCGATGCATCAATACCCAAGCGATATCAGTCGGGTGGAATATGATCAGATCCGAGAGGATTTGGAAGGTGCAAAGAAGAAGACACGGCCAGGAAAATATGATTTGTACGATGTGTTTTGCGCAGTGTTATACGTGATCCAAGGGGGAATACAATGGCGAATGCTGCCGAGCGATTACCCCAAATGGCAGAGTGTGTATTATCATTTCAGGGTATGGTCAGAAAAGGATGAAACGGGCGTCAGCATTCTGGACAAAGTATTGCAAAAGCTGGTGAAACAGATACGGAACGAAGATTTAAGGCGGGATAAGACCACGTTTGGAATTGTTGACGCACAAAGCGTACAGAATGCGGATACAGCGGAAGAAAAAGGTTATGACGCGGGGAAAAAGTATCCGGAATCAAGCGCCATGTCGTAGTCGATACGATGGGGTTACCTCATGCTATAGCCGTAACGGCCGCTAATGTTACAGACCGGGATGGAGCCATCCAGATGATCCTTCTTAATC